>JBBKVW010000187.1:0-7830 GCA_037968655.1 Burkholderiaceae bacterium | reverse complement strand
GGCCTGGCCTTGACCGACATCCTCAATCCGGTCCAGGGCAACGGGCAATATGCAGCCGAGCTGCCCTTGTTTGGCGGGCTCAACATCTGGAAAGCCTGCCCGCGCATCATCGAGGTGCTAGGCGAATCGGACCGCCTGTTTGCCACCACCCATATCAGCCATAGCTACCCGCATTGCTGGCGCCACAAATCGCCGGTGATCTATCGCGCGGCGGCGCAGTGGTTCATTCGCATGGACGAGGGTGTTGGCGTCTTTACCAAGGACAAGGCTCCCAAGACGCTACGTCAACTGGCGCTCGATGCGATCGAGCAGACCGGCTTTTATCCGGAGAACGGCCGCAGCCGCCTGCGCGACATGATCGCCGGTCGGCCCGACTGGTGCATCAGTCGCCAGCGCAGCTGGGGCGTGCCGCTGCCATTCTTCATTCACCGTGACAGCGGCGAGTTGCATCCGAGAACGATGGAGATCCTGGACCAGGCCGCCGACATGGTCCAGGCCGGCGGCATCGAGGCCTGGAGCAAGGCCAGCGCCGAGTCCATCATCGGCGAGCAGGATGCGCAGCACTATGCCAAGAGCAATGACATCCTGGAAGTCTGGTTCGATTCCGGCACCACCCACACTACCGTGCTCAAGGGTTCGCACGCAGGAAGCGGCCATGCCAGCGGACCCGAAGCCGACCTGTATCTGGAAGGGCACGACCAGCATCGTGGCTGGTTCCACTCCTCGCTGCTGACAGCCTGCGCCATGTATGACCGCGCGCCCTACCGCGGGCTGCTGACCCACGGTTTCACGGTGGACAGCCAGGGCCACAAGATGAGCAAGAGCCTGGGCAACGGCGTCGACCCGCAGGAAACATCGAAAAAGCTGGGCGCCGAGATCATCCGTCTATGGGTGGCTGCCAGCGACTATTCTGGAGACATTGCGGGCGACGACAAGATCCTGGCCCGCGTGGTCGATACCTACCGGCGCATTCGCAACACACTGAAGTTCCTGCTCGCCAATACCAGTGATTTCGATCCGGCGATCCATACCGTAGCGTCGCAGGACATGCTGGAAATCGACCGCTACGCATTGGCCAGGGCCGCGCAATTGCAGGCCGACATCCTGGCGCACTACAAGGTCTACGAGTTCCACCCGGTAGTCGCCAAGCTGCAGATCTACTGCAGCGAGGATCTGGGCGCGTTCTACCTCGATATCCTGAAGGACAGGCTGTACACCACCGGCGTCGATTCGCGGGCGCGCCGTTCGGCCCAGACCGCACTGTGGCAGATCACCCAGGCCATGCTGCGCTGGATGGCGCCCTTCCTGAGCTTTACCGCCGAAGAGGCATGGAGCGTGCTAGCTGCCGCGGGCAAGCTTGAGACTGCCAAGTGCCCATCGATCTTTGCCACCGTCTTTGCCCAGATGCCGGCACCCGATGCAGCCCTGCTGGAGAAGTGGAGCCACATCCGTTCGGTACGGGACATGGCCAACAAGGAGATCGAGGCCCTGCGCGAATCGGGCAAGGTCGGTTCCTCATTGCAGGCACGCGTCGACATCGAGGTTCCAGCCGACAGCCACGCAGTGGTTCTGGCTGCGCTGCAAAGCCTGGGCGACGACCTGCGCTTCGTGCTCATCACTTCGGGCGCCAGCGTGGCCGCCGGCAAGCAATTGCGCACCACACCGCTTCCAGTGACAGACACCAAATGCGAGCGCTGCTGGCATTACCGACCCGACGTCGGCCACGACCCGGCCCACCCGGCCATCTGCGCGCGCTGCACCAGTAATCTGTTTGGCGCCGGTGAAACGCGCAGCTTCGCCTGATGGCCGGCACAACACGGCGAACTGGCGAGATGCTGCCCTGGCTGGGCCTGTCGCTACTGATCCTGATTGTCGATCAGTTCACCAAGATCATGGTGATCGGCTATTTCAAGCTGGGCGACAGTTTGCGGATGACCGGCTTCTTCAACCTGGTGCGGGTGCACAACGAAGGCGCGGCATTCTCATTCCTGGCCGGCGCTTCAGGCTGGCAGCGTTGGTTCTTCACCGTTGTCGGCATCGCTGCGGCGCTCTTCATCGTGTGGATGCTCAAATCCCATCCGGGCCAAAGGCTGTTTGCGTTTGCCATGTCCTGCATACTGGGCGGCGCCATCGGCAACGTGATCGACCGAATCGCACATGGCTATGTTGTCGATTTTCTACAGTTTCACTATGGTGGCTGGTATTTTCCCTCTTTCAATCTGGCCGACAGCGCGATTACCATAGGGGCCGTCGCCATGATTTTGGATGAACTGCTACGGGTGCGCCGCTCCCGCTAGAAAACAATTTGACCCACCTGCTCAACCTGCTCGCCGCGATCGCCCTGCTGGTCTGGGGCACGCAACTGGTCCGCACCGGGATATTGCGGGTGTTTGGCGCCAACCTGCGCAATGTGCTGGCAAAGAGCGTCAGCAACCGGCTCAACGCGGTCGTATCCGGCCTGGCCGTCACCGCGCTGGTGCAGTCGAGCACGGCCACGGCCTTGATCATTGCCTCTTTCGTGGGCCAGGGCCTGATGGCGCTGCCGTCTGCATTGGCGGTCATGCTGGGCGCCGACATCGGTACCAGTTTGATGGCAGTGGTCTTCTCGCGCGATCTGTCCTGGCTTTCGCCGCTTTTCATCTTCGTTGGCGTGGTGCTGTTCATCGCGCGCCAGTCCACCACGGTGGGACGCATTGGCCGCATCCTGATCGGCCTGGGCCTGATGCTGCTGGCGCTCAGCCTGGTGTCGCAATCGGCCACCGTGCTGACCCAGGCCCCTGCAGTCAAGGCGCTGCTCATTTCGCTGACTAGTGACCTGCTGCTGGAAATATTCGCCGGCGCTGTTTTGACCGTACTGTGCTATTCGAGTCTGGCTATGGTCCTGCTCACCGCCACGCTGGCCACAACCAATGTCATTCCACTGGACGTCGCACTTGGGCTGGTGCTGGGCGCCAACCTGGGCAGCGGCCTGCTAGGGGTCCTGACCACACTGGGTACCAGCATCCAGACCCGCCAGGTGCCATTGGGCAATCTCCTGTTCAAGATCATCGGCATCGCGATTGCCGCGCCATTCGTGTCGCTGTGGATCGAGTATGTGCGGGAGGTCGTGTCCGACCCGGCCACGCTGGTGGTGCTGTTTCATCTGAGCTTCAATGTAATTGTCGGCACCATCTTCATCGGCCTGACGCCGATCATTGCGCGCTGGGCCCAGGCCCTGCTGCCCAAACCCGCGCGCAACACCGTGGCCGGTCGCCAGCGCCATCTGGACGCGACCGCGCTGGCAACGCCCTCGTTGGCCATTTCATGCGCGGTGCGCGAAGCCATGCACCAGGCCGATGTTGTCGAAACCATGCTGACCGGCATGGTTCGCGTCATCCAGAACAACGACAGCAAACTGTCGCAGGATCTGCGCAAGATGGACGATACGGTCGATGAGTTGTACTCTGACATCAAGTACTACCTGACCAAGATATCGCGCGAGGCGCTGAGCGACGACGAAGGCCAGCGCTGGACCGACATCATCAGCTTCACCATCAATATGGAGCAGATCGGCGACATCGTGGAGCGGGTTCTGATCGATATCGAAGACAAGAAAATCAAGCCCGGACGCGAATTCTCCGAAGCCGGCAACAAGGAAATTGCCGACCTGCACTCGCGCCTGGTCGAGAACCTGCGCCTGGGCATGAGCGTGTTTCTGCACGGCAATGTGCGCGACGCCCAGAAACTGCTGGAAGAGAAAACCCGCTTCAGGGATCTGGAGCGTGAGTATGCAGGCACCCATCTTGGCCGGCTGGCAGTCAATACGGTGCAAAGCATCGAGACCAGTTCACTGCATCTGGACCTGATCAGCGACCTCAAACGCATCAACTCGCACATCTGCTCGATCGCCTACCCGATCCTGGATTCCGCTGGTGCGTTGGCGCCGAATCGGCTCAAGAAGTCGGTGCTCGAGAATCTGAACTAGCGCCTGCCAGGCCGTTCGCCAAACCATCAGGCGCTATCGATCCCGCCGGCCAGATGCCGGTGCAAGCGGCGCATCGACCGCCAGACCCACCATGCCACCAACGGAATCGCCACCGCGACGCTGCTCTCCGGGCTGAGCGGCCAGCCCCAGGCCTGTGCCGCCTTCGCCAGATAGCCCAGCAGCCCGACGACATAGTAGGTAATCGCCGCCACCGACAGGCCTTCCACTGTGGCCTGTAATTTGAGCTGCATGCCCTGGCGCTGATTCATCGCAGTGAGCAGGTCCTGACTGCTTTGCTGCTGCTCGATCTCGACCCGGGTTCGCAATAAATTGCTGATGCGCGACACCCGTTGCGACAGCGCATCCTGCCGGCGCGCTGCCCATTCGCAGGTGCTGCGTGCTGGCGTCAGGCGCCGATCCATGAATTCGCGTACCGTCTGCATGCCGGCCAGGCGCGACTCGGCAATATCCTGGATCCGGCGATCGACCAGCTCAAAATAGGCCGCACTGGCGGACAGCCGGGAATGCGTTGTCGCATGCTGGCTCTCCACCTGGCCGGCCAGGCGCGTCAGGCGGTCCAGCAGCATGGGCTCGTCCGACCGGGTTGCGGTGCGAATCAGTTCGGCCAGTTCTGCCAGTTCGCGTTCTGCGCTGGCCAGCACCGCTGCGACGCCGCGCGCAGCGGGCAGCCCCAGCAAGGCGGCCATGCGGTAGGTTTCTATTTCCAGCAGGCGTTGTACCAGTCGACCGAGCCGGCGCGGCGTCATGCCACCTGCCAGCAAAACCATGCGCGAGAAACCGTCGGCGTGAATCGCAAAGTCGGTATACAACTCGCCAAATCCGTCAGCAACCGTTGATGCAACCAGCGTGTCCTCATGCAGCATGCATCGCACCAACGCGTCGCCATCGTCTGTGTCTGAGGGCAGTATCCACAAATGCAGGCAGGCTATGGCGCTTCCAGGCAGGTCGGCCATCCAGTTGCGCGGAACCGCGTGCAATGCGGTCTGCGGATCGCGCCCATCGGGCGCCCTGGCCGGCTGGCTCAGGATGAAGGTCCAGGTCACGAACTCGGTATGCAGCTCCCATCGAATCCGAAAACCGCCCACATCCATGCGCAAATGGGTCGCGTTGGCGTCGGGCAAGGGCAAATGCTGATCGCGCAGCAACCGGGCCAGATGCTCTCGGCTGGCATGACGCTGCGCCTCGTCGCACAGCATCACGACGCGCGAAATCGATTGGGGCGCGTGGATGGCCTCCGGTGGCCGGGCGTGTACTTCGTTGTGCAGCGCGATGCGCAGTGGATGCTGGGTGATCGAATTCATTGTGCGGACGTTTCTACTGGACCAAGGATTGTCGATGGTGGTCACTTTGCGAAGCCACATATGAAAACGGCACCCGCAGGTGCCGTGTACTTGAAAACGGCACCCGCAGGTGCCGTGTGCTTGGCCGGGCCTCGCGCATCACTCCTCGACGAAGGCCTCCTCACGCTTGCGCTTGACTGAGGGCAATAGCACGATGATCAACAGCAACGCTGCCACGGCCAACAGGCTTGCCGACAACCCACGTGTCACGAAGACGCTCCAATCGCCACGCGACAGCAGCAACGCCCGGCGCAGGTTCTCCTCCATCATCGGCCCCAGCACATAGCCCAGCAACAGCGGCGCAGGTTCGATCCCGAGCTTGATGAACGAATAGCCGACGACGCCGAAGATGGCGACCATCCAGATGTCGAATGTATTGTTGTTGGTCGAATACACGCCAATGGCGCAGAACAGCACGATGGCCGGGAAGAGCCAGCGGTAGGGCACGGTCAGCAGCTTGATCCAGATGCCGATCAAGGGCAAGTTCAGAATGATCAGCATCGCATTGCCGATCCACATCGACGCAATCAGGCCCCAGAACAGCTCTGGATTGCTGGTCATCACCTGCGGCCCGGGCTGTATGTTGTGGATAGTCATGGCACCCACCATCAAGGCCATCACGGCATTCGGTGGAATGCCCAGCGTCAACAACGGAATGAAAGACGTCTGTGACGCCGCGTTGTTGGCTGACTCCGGGCCGGCGACGCCACGGATGTTGCCCTTGCCAAAGGGGATCTCACCTGGGCGCATCTTGGCCTTTTTCTCGATCGTGTAGGCCGCAAAAGCCGCCATGGTGGCGCCGCCACCGGGCAGGATTCCCAGTGCCGAGCCCAGCAAGGTGCCGCGCAAGACCGCAGGAATCATGTTGCGGAAGTCTTCCCGGGTGGGCATCAGGCCCTTGACTTCCGCGGCAAACACCTGGCGCTCACTTTCATGCTTGCCCAGGTTGCTGATGATTTCGCCGTAGCCGAACACACCCATGCCGATCACGATAAAGCCAATGCCATCGGTCAATTCCGGAATATCAAAGCTGAATCGCGCCACACCCGAGTTGACGTCGGTGCCGACCAGACCCATCAGCAGCCCCAGCAGGATCATGCCGACAGCCTTGAGTATCGAACCCGAGGCCAGCACGATGGCGCCGATCAGACCCAGGATCATCAGCGAAAAATATTCTGCTGGCCCGAACTTGAAAGCGACTTCTGTCAATGGAACAGCGAATCCCGCCAGGACCAGTGTTCCAACACATCCTGCGAAGAAAGAACCGAGCCCCGCAGCTGCAAGAGCGGGCCCGGCCCGCCCCTGTCGGGCCATCTGGTAGCCGTCGATCACCGTGACGACGGACGACGCCTCTCCCGGCAGATTGACCAATATGGCCGTGGTTGAGCCGCCATACTGCGCGCCGTAGTAAATGCCTGCCAGCATGATCAGTGCCGACACCGGTGGCAAGGCATAGGTGGCCGGCAACAGCATGGCGATCGTTGCCAGCGGGCCAATGCCAGGCAGCACGCCGATCAGGGTTCCCAGCAGACAGCCGATGAATGCATACAGCAGGTTGATCGGCGTGAACGCAACGCCAAAGCCGATCGAGAGGTTGGTGATCAGATCCATGTCTTCCCCTTAGCCGGCAATGAAAGCCGGCCATGCCGGGAACTGGAGCTTGAGCATCCAGATGAAGGTGGCGTAACACGAGGCGGCCAGGATGATCGCCAGGATCAGCACCTCCTTGAAATTGAACTCGTCACCGGCCAACGCCGCCACGAAAGTCAGCGCAATGATGGCCGCTGTCAATCCCATGTAGGGCAGACCAATGCTGGGCAGGCCACCCAGCAGCAAGCCGAAAGTCAGGTTCGACAGGATGATGAAGATCAGCGGCTTCCAGGCGATAGAGCCGATCTTGTCGCCGTCCTCGGTCTCCACCACCAGTGCGGTAAAAGTGACGGCTATGCCCACAATGGCCATCAGCACACCCAGCAACAATGGGAAATATCCCGGGCCCATGCGCGCCGCATCGCCGATCTTGTAATTGGTGGCGCCCCAGGCAAAGGCAACGCCAACACCGATGAACACCAGGCCCGAGAAAAAGTCCTTCTGACTCTTGATCTGCATGCAAAGTCTCCTCGAAAAATAGTCCTTGCCGCAATTGTGATGAGCAAATCGGACCTTCTCGATGTGGATATCACCTACATCGTTGAACGCAACGACCCCGGGCATCGGGCCGAACCAGCCGCGACGCGCTAGTGCAGTGGCGGCGTCGCGGCCAGCACCTCGGCCATGACAGTAGCACCCTGGGCCACTTGCAGCGCACCGGCCAGGCGCAAGGGGTGCATCCCGTCCTTGATGGCCTGGCGCCGCAGCGCGTCGATATTGGGTTCGCGATTCACCCTGGTCTTGAATTCTTCGGTCACCAGCAGCAGTTCGTACAGCCCGGTTCGACCGCGAAAACCGGTCATGCGGCAATCGACGCACCCGACCGGCTTGAAGGGACGGTAGGCGCCGTTGATC
>JBBKVW010000186.1:0-7173 GCA_037968655.1 Burkholderiaceae bacterium | reverse complement strand
ATTGCGTACGGACTGGCGCGCGCCGGTGAACGGGTCTGCGTGCTCGACCAGGGAGATGACGCGTTTCGCGCTGCCCGCGGCAATTTCGGTTTGGTGTGGGTACAGGGCAAGGGCCATGGCCGCCCGGACTATGCGCGCTGGACGCTGGACTCCATCCGGCGCTGGCCAGCCTTTGCCGCTGAACTGGCGCAGGGGTCCGGAATCGATGTGCAGCTGTCGCAGGTCGGGGGCCTGCACATGTGTCTGGACGACGACGAACTCGCCAACCGCGCCGCTGTTTTGCAGGATGTGCGAGAACAGGTCGCGGAGGCTTATCCGTACGAAGTGCTGGATCACGCGGCGCTGCGCAGGCTGTCCCCATATGTCGGGCCTGACATTGCTGGCGCCACATTTTGTCCGCTCGATGGACATGTCAATCCGCTGCGCTTGTTAAGGGCGCTGGTGCACAACTACCAGGCTCTGAACGGACGGCTGCAATCAGGCGTCCAGGTCGAGCAGATCGCGCACAGTGCAGGTCAGTTCCGGGTTCGGGCCGGCGGCGCCGAATACGGTGCGGGCAAACTGGTGCTGGCCGCTGGTCTGGGCAACCGCGTGATGGCGCCCTTGGTCGGTCTGAAAGCGCCCGTGGCGCCCAACCGCGGCCAGATCCTGGTCACTGAACGCATGCAGCCGTTTCTGGAGCATCCGTCGCTGTATGTGCGCCAGACCGGCGAGGGCGTGGTGCAGATCGGCGACTCCAAGGAGGACGTCGGGCTGGACGACGGAACAACGCTGGCGCAACTGAGCATGATCGCGGCGCGCGCGGTGCGCTGCTTTCCGTTGTTGGCCCAGGTCAACATCGTGCGGACCTGGGGCGCGTTGCGGGTCATGAGCCCGGACGGATTGCCGATCTACCAGGCTTCGACGCAGTGCCCTGGCGCCTTTGTCGTGTCCTGCCACAGTGGCATCACGCTGGCGGCCCAGCATGCCGGGCAGGTGGCGGACTGGATACGCGGTTCTGTCATGCCAAACAATATTGCCGGATTCAACGCGGAGCGTTTCGATGTTTAAGTCGATCCTCGACACAGCCGGACCGGACGTGACGTTGCAGGTCGACGGCCGCCCGGTGCTGGCACGTGCGGGCCAGACCGTGGCCATGGCCTTGCTGCATGCCGGCGTGATTCCGTTTCGACATACGCCGGTCGGTGGGCAGCCGCGTGCACCGCTGTGCCTGATGGGTGTCTGCTTTGACTGCCTGGTCGAGATCGATGGTCAGCAGAACGTGCAGTCCTGCATGGTCGAAGTACGGGACGGCATGACCGTGGGCGCGCAACACGGGGCCCGTGACGTGCGGGAAATGCCATGATCTCCTATGACCTTGCAGTTATCGGCAGCGGGCCGGCAGGCATTTCGGCGGCGCTGACCGCGGCATCGCTGGGGCTCAGCACCGTGTTGCTGGACGAGCAGCCGCGTGCTGGCGGCCAGATCTATCGCAACGTTGAGCGTGTCGACCCCAAGGTGGCGGCCGTGCTCGGCCCGGATTACCTGCATGGTCGTGGCCTGGTTGATCGATTGGCGCGTTCGAGCGTCGACGTTCGCCATGGCACGCTGGTATGGGACGTCGCACCCGACAGGACGATCACTGCACTCCAGGACGGGCGCTCGATCCAGATCCAGGCGGGGCAGGTCATCGCTGCCACCGGAGCGATGGAGCGTGCCTCGCCGATCCCTGGTTGGACCCTGCCCGGTGTCATGAACGCGGGTGCAGCGCAGATCGCGCTCAAGGGTGCGGGATCCGTTCCCTCCGGTCGCGTCGTGCTGGCTGGCAGCGGGCCGTTGCTGCTTCTGGTCGGGTGTCAATTGCTGGAGGCCGGCGCGACGCTGGCGGGCATCGTCGAGACTTCGCCCGCGGCAAACCGACGCGCAGCCTTGCGCTATCTGGGAACCGCATGGAGAGCGCCGGGTCCCCTGTTCAAGGGCCTGCGCATGATGCGCACGCTGCGTGCAGCCAAAGTGCCATGGTTCGTGCAAGCCACTGGTCTGGTGGCCCACGGGCAGGAGCGGGTCCGGTCACTGGGGTTTGATGCGGGCGGGGCAGCCCATGCACTCGATTGCGACGTATTGCTGCTGCACCATGGCGTGGTTCCCAATACCCAGATGACCCGGCTGTTGCGCGTGGAACATGCCTGGGACGACCGGCAACTCGCGTGGCAACCGGCGACCGATGCGTGGGGACAGACTTCACTGGCGGGCTTTCGGATTGCTGGCGATGGGGCCGCGATTGCGGGCGCGCTCGCGGCCGAAGCGTCGGGAACGATCGCTGCGATTGGTGCTGCGCACGCGTTGGGACGCTTGAGCGACGTGCAGCGGGATGCCCGCGCCAAGCCTGCGCGCCGTGCGCTTGCAGTGCAGATGCGCATCCGACCTTTTCTCGATACCTTGTATCGGCCGCCTGACTGGATCAACGTACCATCGGACGACACCGTCGTCTGCCGTTGCGAAGAGGTCACGGCAGGTCAGGTGCGCGACATGGCGCGGCTGGGTTGCCAGGGGCCGAACCAGACCAAGTTTTTCAGCCGTTGTGGCATGGGCCCCTGCCAGGGCCGGATGTGCGGACTGACCGTGACGCAGATACTGGCGCACGAGCTGAAAGTGGCTCCTGCGCAGGTGGGGGCTTATCGCATCCGGGCACCGCTCAAGCCGATTTCGCTGGCGTCGGTGGCGGCAATGGCACAGCATTACGAAACCGAGGACAAATCATGACAAACAGCATTACACGTGCGCACACCACCACCCGCATGAGCAAGATCGTTCGCCATGGCGACCTGGTCTATCTGTGCGGTCAGACATCCGGCGGCACGGACATTGCCGACGTTGCCGGTCAGACAAAAGAGGTACTGCAACGTGTCGACGCGCTGCTGAAGGAGGCGGGGACCGACAAGTCGAGATTGCTGACCACGCTGATCCATCTGCGCAACATCAGCGACTTCGCCGAGATGAATGCGGTCTGGGAAGCATGGCTGCCTGAAGGCACAGCGCCAGCCCGTACGACCGTGCAGTCCGCTCTGGCGTCCGACAGCCTTCTGGTCGAGATGACGGTCGTCGCGGCCGTTTGACGCGTCTTGCGGCTACCGCCCCAGCGCTGCTTCTTCGGGTAGCCCCAACGGCCCATCGGCACCAGGCCGGCCCTGGAAAGGCGGTACTCGCTGCGGTCGGTGTACCTTAGCTTGTGCCTTGCGCCAGCGATGCATGGAGTTCTTTTGCCACGCCGCGTACCTCGGCCAGCAGCACGCTGGCAGCCGGATTGAGCGTCTCGCCCTGACGCACGAGCACATCGAGCCGGCGCCTGGCGCTGCTGTCCTGCAGCGGCAGTGAACGCAGCTTGGCCGATTGCGGCGCTGCCAGGGCCGGCAGCAGCGTCACGCCGAAGCCTTGTTGGATGAAGGTCAACAAGGACGTTGTGTTGCGCACCGTCAGCAGGGCGCGGGTGGTCAACTCCGCAACCGCATGTGCGCCGATGCTGGCGCACAGGCCGTTGGCGATGAAGCCATTGGGGTCGATGTCACTCCAGCGGATCGGGCGCTTCAATGCAGCCAAAGGATGATCGTTGGGGCAAACCAGCACGAAGGGGTCTTCCAGCAGTGCTTCACTGACCAGGCCGGGCATGGCTGCTGGCAAAGTTGCAATGCCGAAGTCGACCACGCCCGCTGACACCGCCAGTGCCACCGCGGCCGAATCAATGTCGCGCAGGTCGACGCGTACCGACGGGCGTGTCAGCCGCAGCCGCTGGATCGCCAGCGGAATGACGCGCGTGGCTGCGGTTGGCACGGCAGCGACTTGGGCCAGGCCAAGTGCGCCACTGGCAAAGTTGCGGATGTTGGTAACTGCGCCGTCGCATTCGGCCACCGCGCGACGTGATTGCTGCAGCGCGTAGGAGCCCAGTGGAGTGAGGCGGCCCTTGCGCTCGCCTTCGAACAGGGCGCCGCCGCCCAGATCTGCCTCGACCTGCTTGAGTGTCATCGACAGCGCTGCCGCTGTGCGGCCAATCCGGGCCCCGGCGTCGGCCAGCTCACCGGCCTCGGCCACTGCAATGAAAGCGCGCAAGTATTCGATCTTCATGTTTAACTTCAGAAATATTGAAATTCAGTACAAATATTTTAGTTTGACTGAAGTTTAGCGCCGATTTACGCTATCCAGCACCGTAGCAATACCCACCAAAAGATACCGTCATGACTTCCCTCCAACGCAACTACATCGCCGGCGAATGGCTTGCCGGTGCGACCGAGATTGACAACTGGAATCCATCCGACCTGAGCGACAAGGTCGGTGTTTTCGCCCAGGCCGACAGCGCCCAGCTGCAAACCGCGCTGGAGTCCGCTCAGGCGGCCCAAAAGGTCTGGGCCAAGGTCGGAATCGAGCGCCGCTACACGGTTCTGATGGCGATCGGCAACGAGCTGATGGCCCGCGCCGAAGAACTCGGAACGCTGTTGTCGCGCGAAGAAGGCAAGCCCCTGGCCGAAGGACGCGGCGAGGTCTATCGCTCGGGCCAGTTCTTCACCTATTACGCTGCCGAGACGCTGCGCCAGATCGGCGACAACGCCGACTCGGTGCGCGACGGTGTCGAGGTCGACGTGCGGCGTGAACCGGTCGGCGTGGTGGCGATCATCTCGCCATGGAACTTTCCGGTCGCCACGGCGGCCTGGAAGATCGCGCCGGCGCTGGCATTCGGCAATGCCGTGGTGTGGAAGCCGGCCAACCTGGTGCCCGCGTCTGCCGTCGCGCTGGCCGAGATCATCGCGCGCCAGGACCTGCCCAAGGGCCTGTTCAACCTGGTCATGGGCAGCGGCAGCGCGATTGGCCAGCAGCTGGTCGAAAGCCCGCTGGTACATGCGATCAGCTTTACCGGTTCGGTCGAGGTCGGCAAGGGCATTGCCCGCAGTTGCATCGACAACCTGACCCGGGTGCAATTGGAGATGGGCTCCAAGAACGCGCTGGCGGTGCTGGACGACGCAGACTTGGACACCGCAGTGGCCTGCGCGCTCAACGGCGCTTTCGGCGGAACCGGCCAGAAATGCACTGCGTCGTCGCGGCTGGTGGTGCATGAAAAGCTGCACGACGCTTTTGTCGAGCGCCTGGTGGCAGGTGCCAATGCCATGGTCGTCGACCACGCGCTCAAGGCCGGCACCCAGATGGGCCCGGTCGCCAGCGCCTCGCAACTGGAGCAGAACCTGCGCAATGTTGCGCTGGCAAAAGAGGCGGGCGGGCAACTGTTGTGCGGTGGCGAGCGATTGAGCCGCGACGCCGAGGGCTACTACATGAGCCCGGCCGTCGTGGTCGGCACCCGCAACGACTGGCAGGTCAACCGCGAGGAGTTGTTCGCGCCGATGGCCTGCATCATCAAGGTCGGCTCCTATGACGAAGCGTTGGCGGTCGTCAACGACACGCGCTTCGGCCTGACCGCCGGCATCGTCACCCGCGACCTGGCCCGTGCGACGCATTTCCGGCGCCATGTGCGCACCGGCTGCGTGATGGTCAACCTGCCAACCGCTGGCACCGATTACCACGTGCCGTTTGGCGGCCGCGGCGACAGCTCCTACGGCCCGCGCGAGCAGGGGCAATACGCCAAGGAGTTCTACACCGTCGTCAAGACGTCCTACATCAAGTCCGGCGAGCCGGTCTGAAGCGGAGCACGCGATGAACGCACGACCCTATCGCATCGACGGCATGCAATACAGCAACTGGTCCCAGAAGATCTTCGGCCAGCTGCGCGAAGGCGGCGTGGATGCGCTGCACGTCACCATCGCCTACCACGAGAACCTGCGCGAGACGATCCTGAACATCGAGCGCTGGAACCGCTGGTTCGAGCAGTACCCCAAGCTGATCATGCACGGGCGCACCGGCGCCGATGTGCGACTGGCGCGCGAGACCGACCGCACGGCGATCTTCTTCGGCTTTCAGAATCCCTCGCCGATCGAGGACGACATCGGCCTGGTCGAGATCGTGCACACGCTGGGTGCGCGCTTCATGCAGCTGACCTACAACAACCAGTCGCTGCTGGCCAGTGGTTGCTACGAGGCGGTGGACAGCGGCATCACGCGCATGGGCAAACAGGTCATCAAGGAGATGAACCGGGTTGGCCTGGTGATCGACATGAGCCACTCGGCCGAGCGCTCGACGCTGGAGGCGATCGACCTGTCGGCGCGCCCGATCACGATCACCCATGCCAATCCGCATATGTGGTCGCCGGCGCTGCGCAACAAGTCCGACACCGTCATCAAGGCGCTGGCGGCGCGGGGCGGCATGTTCGGCTTCTCGCTCTATCCGCACCACCTGAAGGACAAGTCCAACTGCAGCCTGCAGAGCTTTTGCGAGATGGTGGCGCGCACCGCCGACCTGGTCGGCGTCGAGCACCTGGGCATCGGCTCGGACCTGTGCCAGGACCAGCCGGACTCGGTAGTCGAGTGGATGCGCGTGGGGCGCTACACCAAGGAGATCGACTACGGCGAAGGCTCCAAGGCCAACCCGGGTTTTCCGCCCATGCCGACCTGGTTTCAGGACAGCCGGCAGTTCCAGACCATCGAAGACGGCCTGCAGGCAGTCGGATTCTCGGAGCAGGACAGCGCCCGCCTGATGGGCGAAAACTGGCTGGCCTTCTTCGACCGCAATTTCGTTCCCGTGTGATGCAAGCAGGGTGCTCGTGCCGGCGTGCGCAGCAGAGCATCTTTTAACCATAGCGCCGATGGAGACAAACATGACCGCGATTCCGATTCCGACGACCGCGCCATTGCGCAAGGTCGACAAACCATTGTTCGCCTTGTCGGGCGGATTCATCCTGGCCTTCTGTCTGTGGGCACTGTTCGACCTCAAGGGCCTGTCCGGCGCGGTCGATGCGGGCTTTGCTTTCTCGGCGCGCTACTTCGGCCTGTACTGGCAGGTGCTGCTGCTGGGCACCTTCCTGATCAGCCTGGTGATCTGCTTTCTCCCTGGCGCCAAGGCCAGGATGGGAAACCTGGCCAAGCCAGAGTTCACGGTGTTCCAGTGGGGCTCGATGATCATGTGCACGCTGTTGGCCGGAGGCGGCGTGTTCTGGGCCGCCGGCGAGCCCATGGCCCACTTTGTCTCGTCGCCGCCGCTGTTCGGTGCTACGGCCAAGACCGCGGCGGCCGCCTGGCCGGCGCTGGCGCAGTCGTATTT
>JBBKVW010000185.1:0-3817 GCA_037968655.1 Burkholderiaceae bacterium | reverse complement strand
TCGGCCAGCGCCTGCAGGTACTGTTCGTGGTCGGCGTAGTACCTGTTCGGCTGGAACACCGCGATGACGCCGGGCGAGGCGCTATTCATGAAGGCGCGTTGTGGCGCAGCGCCGGGTTTGACCGCCTTGGCACAAGCGGCTTTCAGATTTTCGATGTCCTTGTGCAGACCGCCCAGGTCCTTGACCGCGATCGGCCCGGTACAGATCGGGCGGTGGTATTTCGGCGTCGCGCCCAGCTTGGCCAGGCGCTCCTTGAAGTCCGGAAAGTCATCCAGATCCAGTGGCACCGCACGCGGCATCTCGCCCAGTTCGAAACCGGTCAGCCGATGGCGGATATAGGTGGCATACGAGATCTTGCTCATCTCGCCGTCACTGACCACATCGACTTGCGACCCAAGCTGGCGCGCGACGACATCGTCCACTGCGGCTTGCATGATGCTGTCGAACTCGGCCGGCTCATAGTTCAGGCCGCTGTCCTGCGCGAACAACTGTGTGACGACGCGCTCCGGACGCGGCAGGCTGCCGACATGGGTGGTCAGTATGCGATTGGCCATGCATTCTTCTCCTTCAATTGCTGATTTATACCGCCCGCTCAGCGCTGCGATCGGTCCACGAAGTTCTTGGGTGCCGCATAGCCATTCGCGTCGATGGCCCGGTTTGCCGCACCGGCAGCTTGCACTACTGCATCGTCCCATACGATGGTCTTGCGCTGGTCGCCCGGTGTCATGATCAGCATGACCGCCTGGTCCGGACCGGTATTGCGGTAGCCGCGCCAGGTCTCTGCCGGCATCGCATAGCTGTCCCAGCCCTGCTCGGAGCCCTTGGCCGCGATCGTCACGGGAGCACTGGTGCCCTCAATCGCCAGCGCGACCTGGCCCCGGTAGACCACCAGCACCTGTTTGTCTGCCAGCTTGTGGCGCGACACCGCGCCACCGACCGGCAGCCGCAGCCACTCGATCGAAAAGCCGTGCGCGTTCTGCACCGGCGCCAGCTGGTTGCGGTCCTGCGTCATGCCCTGGCCGATCACCGGCGCCAGCTGGCCGCCACAGCCGGGCAGGCAGCTGTCGAGCAGCGCGTCGCCCGACCAGTCCAGATCGGCGAAGCGCACCGCGCGCCGCGCCATCTGCTCGGGCGTCCACTTGCGCAGCGCCGCGATCTCCTGCGGCGTCATCGGCTGCAGGCGCTTGTCCGAATCGCTCCACTTTTGCCCCAGTTGCTCGTCAATGATGCGGTAGTCCTCGGTCAGGTGCACGCCCTGCGCGCGCGCCGCCTCCAGCGTCCAGGGTCCCCACAGGATGCCGCCGGTGTCGTCGCGTCCCAGGGCCGTGAACATGAACGCATCGTCCGGGCCCATGCTCTGGAAACCACGGTAGATCCAGGTCGGCACGGTGAAGATGTCACCTTCGCCGATCTCGGCCTTCAGCGGGTCCGGGTCGAAGCCCCAATGCATCTGCCAGCGGCCCTTGGTGCAGATGAACACCTCTGCCGTGAAATGCATGTGCGGCGGATTGGTCGTACCGGCCGGCATCGAGACGCCACCGACCTGAAAGCCGTGCTTCTCGCGCAGGCTGACCGGCTGGTTGGGGTTTTGCGAAACGCCGGGGCCGATCAGCGCGAAGTTCTTCTTCGGCCCGCAGCCCGGAATGCGGTAGTCGATGAAGGCGTCGGTGCTGTAGCGCAGGCTGTCAAAGGGGATGAAGCGTTCGCGGATCTGTTCTTCGGTCAGCATGGAAAGGTCCTGTGATTGGATGGGTATTGAAATGGAATAGGCGCGCAATGTCTGGCGTGCGGGTGCGCCTGCGATCTGATCATTGCGCGATCCAGTGCCGCAATGCGTCGTTCAGCCGGGCGCCGGCCTCCAGCGGCACGAAGTGGCCAACCCGCGGCAATTCCAGCCAGCGCGCGCGGGGCTGGGCCTGCAGCATGGCGCCTTGCATGGACGGGGTGCACAGGCGATCCTGCGCGCCGCTTACCAGCAGCAGCGGACCCTGGAAGCGCGCCAGTTCGGCGCGTCCGTCGGGTCGTGATGCAGCCCAGGCGAACTCGGCGAATGCTGCCTTGCGCCCGGTGCGCATCGCCATGTCGTGCACCAGCACTGCATGGCGCCGGCGCTTTTGTTCATGGTGAAAGTAGCCCGGCTTGACGTGGCGCGCAACGGCGCCCGGCCCCAGGGCGCGCCACATCTTCCACAACCAGGCACTCTTGCGCCGGCCCGCAATACTCGCGCCGTGCGCATTGCTGGCCACCATGGCGATACGTTCGACGCGCTGCGGTGCCTTGCGCAGCAATTCCAGCGCCCACAGGCCGCCGAGCGAAAAGCCGACCACCGAGAACTGCTGCGGCAAACTTGCCAGCAGGCCGGCCGCCCAGTCGCGGGTCGACGCCAGATCTTCGTATCCAACCATGCGCACGTCGGCCATGCCACGCAGCGCGCGCCTCTGGCGCGTGAAGATCCGGGCATCGCACAAAGTGCCGGGAATCATCACCAGGCAGGGCAGCGCCGACGTCCGCCCCGGGGTGGTCTGACGGCGTCTAGTCACGAATGCGCGCGCCCGTTGCCTGATCAAACCAATACAGGCGCTGCGGATCGAAGCAGATGCCGATGCGCTCGCCCGAGCGCAGCCGCAGGTCCTTCTGGGCCTTGATCGCGACCAGGGTGTTGCCGACCATCACGGTCGCCATGGTGCAGTCGCCCAGCAGTTCGAAGGTGAACACGTCGGCCTGGAAGTGCGCGTCTTCCAAGTTGGCCAGGCGCATGTCCTCCGCACGCGCGCCAAGCGTCAGCGCACCAGGACGCGGCGCGGGCAATCGCACCTTTATGCCGCCGCCAGCCTGCAGGATCGATCCATTGGCGTGCACCGAAAGCAGGTTCATCGCCGGGCTGCCGATGAAGCCGGCGACAAAACTGTCGGCCGGGTCGTTGTAGATGTCCTCCGGCGCGCCCAGCTGGCGAATCACACCGTCCTGCATCACCGCGACGCGATGCGCCAGCGTCATCGCCTCGACCTGGTCGTGCGTCACGTAGATGGTGGTGACCTTCAGGTCTTCGGCCAGGTGCTTGATCTGGGCGCGCGCGACGACGCGCAACTTGGCGTCCAGGTTGGACAGCGGTTCGTCCATCAGAAACACGCGTGGCGTGCGCACGATGCTGCGCGCCAGTGCCACACGCTGGCGTTGCCCGCCCGAAAGTTCGCGCGGCATGCGCTTGAGAAAGGGGCCGAGTTCAACCCGGTCGGCCGCCTTGGCCACCAGCTTGTCGCGCTCGCCCTGCGCGATGCCGCGCAGCTTGAGCGGGTAGGCGATGTTCTGCGCCACCGACATATGCGGATACAGGCCGTAGTTCTGGAACACCATGGCGACGTCGCGCTTTTGCGTCGTCACCTCGTTCATGCGCTGGCCGTCGAAGGCGACCTCGCCCATGGTGGGATGCTCCAGCCCCGCCACCACGCGCATGGTGGTGGTCTTGCCGCAGCCCGAGGGCCCGAGAAACACCAGGAACTCCTGGTCTTCGATCGTCAGGTTCAGGTCCTTGACAACGCGCACCGGGCCGAAGGACTTGTCGATGTGCGAAAGCGAGATGACGGTCATGGTGCCGGTTCCAGGTATTGCCGGGCCACGCGCTCAGCGCACAGATCCTGCGGTGAGACTGCCGACGAACTGCTTTTGCACCAGCAGCGAGATCAGGAACATCGGCGCGGTGATCAGCACGCCGCCGGCGGCCATCAGTTCCCACAGGTCGCCGCGTTCGGTGCGAAAACCGATCAGGCCGATCGGCAGGGTCAATGCATGCTGCTTGCCGATGATCAGCGCAAACAGG
>JBBKVW010000184.1:0-2856 GCA_037968655.1 Burkholderiaceae bacterium | reverse complement strand
GCATGGCGCTATCGGCGCACGTGCGGTTTTCTGCCGCCCTGCAAGGGCATGGGGCTATACGCGCGTTTCATCGACTGACAACATATGGTGCGAGCTCCCGATTTGTCAGATGTCCCGATCCTTGGCAGCGTGAACCGGCTGGCTCCATTCGTGCCTGGTCGAAACGGCTGGGCGATCCATTCGAATCGCCCGCCGGCTTGTGATCGCCCATCTGTAAGACGCCGAATCTTATCATCGGCGGATGCGGATTCAGGCTTGGCGGGTCGCCCGAAATTCGCCTTTGTGTCTATGCATTGCCGCTGCCGTCGCAACCTGCCTGCGCTTTGGGACAGCCACCACCAGGCAGCCCTTTGCCAGCGCGCTAGCCGATCAGTTTTGGAAACAGCGGATGCGCCATCGGCGCGCCCGCTGCCAGTTCCCGCTCCAGCCCCTCAAAAGGCGGCGAGGTGACCCAGGCACGCGGCGCATGGCGGATGTCCTCGCCCAGGAAGCGCAGGCTGAACACCCGGCGCCGGCGCGCGCCCGCCACGCCTGCGGCCGCATGCAGCGTGAGCATGTGAAAACACACGAAATCTCCCGGCTCGATCTCCCATCCGATGATCGGGTACTCCGAGCGCGCGGCCTCGATATCCGGCAGCTCCTGCAGGCTGCCCGGCGCAAACCATTTGGCCTCGTTGGTCATGAAGCTGCGCGGCATCAGCCAGGGGCCCTTGTGCGAGCCGGCGACGAACTCCAGCGTCGCAGCGCGCGCCACCGGATCGACCGGTATCCACATGCTGACGGTCTGCCGGCCCTCGATGTTGTAGTAGGGCTGGTCCTGGTGCCAATTGGTGCGTTGCCGCGTGCCCGGCTCCTTGACCAGCAGGTGGTCGTGGTACAGCCGCACCGACTGCGAACCCATCAGCCGCTGCGCCAGTGCCGCCAGTGGCGTTTCGAAGATGAATCGGTGGTACTGGGGGAACAGCTGCCAGTTGCAGAAGTCCTCGAAAAAACGCCCCGGATCGTCGGGCCGGCTTGCCACCTTGCTGCGCGGGCTCGGTTGCGCCAGATTGGCGTCTATGCCCTCGCGCAGCAAGGCCAGCTCGTCGGCGTTGAGCAACTGGCGGATCACGATCGCGCCGTCGCGCTGGAAAGCGCTGACATCCGCATCGCCAAGGCGTTCGGCTACACGCCGCTGCATCTGCGCCAACTGCGCTGGCTGATCTTTTCCCATGCCCATACCTGCTCCAGATTCGAAATTGACGTGATGGCTGAATATGTGTGGCGCAACTACTTCGCGCACGCAGCAAGCCTTATCTTGTTTAGCCTGGTCCGTTCAATCCGATCGCCGTCAGCCAGGAAACCAGAGCGCCGGCAGGCCATCGAGCGAGCGCAGGATCGGCGACAGCGCGCCATCGCGCACCATCGCAGCGGCATGTTCGATGTCCGGTGCCAGATAGCGGTCCTCCTGCATCGCGGTGATCCGCTCACGCAACAACGCATGCGCCGCCTCCAGAGCCGACGAGCTGCGCAATGGGCGCAGGAAGTCGATACCCTGCGCCGCGGCCAGCAATTCGATGCCCAGGATATGCGCGGTGTTGTCGATCATGGCCTGCAGCCGGCGCGCTGCGAAGGTGGCCATCGATACATGGTATTCCTGGTTGGCACTGGTGGGCAGGCTGTCGACGCTGGCCGGATGCGCCAGCGACTTGTTCTCGGACGCCAGCGCAGCGGCCGTCACATGGGCGATCATGAAACCGCTGTTCAGGCCCGCGTCGGCGCACAGGAAGGGCGGCAGGCGCGACACGCTGGAGTCGATCAGCATCGCGATGCGCCGCTCGGCGATCGCACCGACTTCGGCGATCGCCAGCGCCATGCCGTCGGCCGCCAGCGCCACCGGTTCGGCATGGAAGTTGCCGCCCGAGACCATGGCGCCGTCCTGCGCAAACACCAGCGGGTTATCGGTCACCGCATTGGCTTCGCGCACCAGCACCGTGGCGGCATGGCGCAACTGGTCCAGGCAGGCGCCCACCACCTGCGGCTGGCAGCGCAGGCTGTACGGATCCTGCACCCGGTCGTCGCCGTCCAGATGGGAATTGCGGATCTCGCTGCCCGCCAGCAGGCTGCGGTAGTACTGCGCCACGTCGATCTGGCCGGGCTGGCCGCGCAGCGCATGAATGCGCGGATCGAAAGGCCCGTCGCTGCCACGGGCCGCGTCGACCGTCAGCGCGCCGATGACCAGCGCCGACTCGAGCACCGGCTCGAAACGCAACAGCGCATGCAAGGCCAGCGCGGTCGAGGTCTGGGTGCCATTGATCAGGGCCAGCCCCTCCTTGGGACCGAGCTCCAGCGGCGCGATGCCGGCCTGATGCAACGCAGCCAGCGCCGGTACGGCCTTGCCATCCTGCAGCATCTCGCCCTCGCCCATCAAGGCCAGGGTCATATGCGCCAGCGGTGCCAGATCGCCGGAAGCACCGACCGAGCCGCGCGCTGGCACATAGGGCACCAGGCCGGCGTTGACAACCGCCAGGATGGTGTCGATCACCACTTCGCGCACGCCCGAGTGGCCACGCGCCAGGCTGGCGGCCTTCAGCGCCAACATCAGACGCACCACTTCAGCCTGCAGGGGCGCGCCGACGCCCACGCTGTGCGAGCGGATCAGGTTGCGCTGCAGCGTGGCCAAGTCAGCTTCGCTGATGCGCGTTGAAGCAAGTTTGCCGAAGCCGGTGTTGACGCCATAGACGGCGGCCTCGCCCTGCGCGGCACGTTGCACGACCCCCGCGCTGGCAGCGATTGCTTTCGCTGCCGAGGCGTCGATCGACAGCTGCGTCAGTCCGGCGTGAATGCCTTGAAGGGCTTCGAGCGTCAACGCGCCCG
>JBBKVW010000183.1:0-5356 GCA_037968655.1 Burkholderiaceae bacterium | reverse complement strand
CTGCCCTACGCCGCTTTTTGCCATGAGTGCGATCTGCCTGTCCCCCCGGTCACTGCAGGCGCGCCTGCCATCTGGAGGGAGCCGACCGCCGACCGCTGGTCCGAGGAAACGCAGGGCCCACACCCAGCGTTCAAGAAGTATCGGGTCCACGACGCCTATTTCAGCCGGGACGATCTGCGTCCCTGGCTCAGGATGCAATGGGGTCGGGTGGCGCAGCGCTGGCGCAAGCTGACCGCATGACGGCGATGCAACTGGGCCTGCGCGAATGGGGTTTCGCGGAACATTGGGCGGGCTGGTCCGCACTGGTTGGGATCCATTCGCAAGCCAGGGACGAAGCTGCCGTAGGCCGTTGGTTTGACGAAGCTTTTGGCAGTACTGCGCTGGTGCTCAATTCGGGCAGCAGCGCCTTGCACATGGCGCTGGCACTGCTGTCCGAACAGCAGCCCCGCCGCAATGAGGTGGTGCTGCCAGCGCTGGCTTGCCCCGCGCTGACCCGGGTCGTGCTGGCATGTGGACTGCTGCCGCGCTATGTCGACATCGCACCCAACCTCAATACCCCGGTCGAGTCGATTCGCGCCGGCATGGGCCCGCGCAGCCTAGCGGTCATCATGGTGCATGCGTATGGCCATCGGGCCGACAGCGCGGGTATTTTTGACCTGTGCCAGGCACACGGTGTGGCGCTGATCGACGACGCTGCCCAGCGCATCGAACCGGGCAGTGGCTTGGGTACGGCAGGTGATTTTGGAATCTTCAGTTTTGCACAGTCCAAAAGCGTGGTGTGTGGCATTGACGGCAGCGGCGGTGTTTTGCTGGTCCATGCACAGGCGCACCAGGCCACGCTGAAGCAAGCCTGGCTGACATTGCCGCTGGCGCGTCAGCGTCGCCTGGCCTGGCTGGAGTTTTTGCTGGCCACGCGGGCTGCACGCGCGGCCTACTATGTGTCTCGATTGCGGCGTTTTGGAGGACAGGCGCCAAAGACGCCGGCGCGCATCGGCGGCATCGACGCTGCGATCGCCTTGCCGCAACTGGCAACCCTGCACGCGCGTTGCCAACGCAGGGTGCAACTGCTGCAACATTACCGGCAGGCCTTGGTAAACCAAGGAGTCGAAGCGCCGCAGTTGCCGGCCACCAATCGCCCGGACTATCTGACGCGGTTGATGGTGCGCGTTGTGCCCGAACAACGCAAACAATGCCGAGAGGCTCTGGCTGCACGGGGCATAGCGTCGCGGCTACCGTATCATCTGCCGGCCTCGCTGGCTGGTTCGGCGTTTCCACTGGCAACGCGCAGTGCGTCGGAGTTGCTGGAACTGCCTTTGCCTGCGGTCTGGGCAGCGGCGGACGTGGACCAAGCGGTGCGCTGTGTGGCACCCTTTTGTGCACCCGCGCGCACCAATTAGATCATTCTTGCGGAGAAGCTGCTTGCAACATTACTGGCAATTGATGCGTGACCGTTTGAACTGGTCCTTCGGGCCCGAGCAAGCGCCGGTTGACCATTTGCGCGCCGCCATCGACTGGCTGCTGCGCGCCCAAAAGGCAACGCCAGACGACGGCGTGGCGCACTCCTATGACCTGCGGCGATTGCGCTGGGATGCTTCCTACCCGGAAACGACCGGCTACATCATTCCCTCCTTGTTCGACTATGCCGATTTGTACAACGCGCCGCACTGCGCCGACGCCGCGGTGCGCATGGCCGACTGGGAAATCGCAGTCCAGTTGCCCGATGGCGGGGTAAGGGCCGGCACCATGGACGCTGAAGTGGTGGCGCCAACTACCTTCAATACCGGCCAGGTCTTGTTTGGTCTGGCGCGGGCCTATACCGCCACGCGCGAGCAGCGCTTTGCCGACGCGTTGCGGCGCGCAGCGGACTGGCTCACCGATGCGCAAGACGCCGACGGCGCCTGGCGGCGCTTTCCGTCGCCCTATGCGCCAGGCAGCGGCGCCAAGGCCTACAACACCCGGTCAGCATTCGGCCTGATACGGGCCTGGGAAGCGCTGGGCGAGTCACGCTGGCTCGATGCCGCTGACGCCAACGCGCGATGGGCATTGCAGGTTGCTTTGCCCAACGGCTTCTTGCCACACAACTGCCTGACGGAAAACCCCGACCCGCTGACCCACACCCTGGCCTATTCGATGCGCGGCTTGATGGAGGTGGGCGTTGCCACCGGCAAGCAGGAGTACCTGGACCACGCGCTGCGCATGGCTGAAGCGATCTGTCTGCACCAACGTCCCGATGGCGCAATGCCCGCTCGCTATGACGTCCAATGGCGACCCGCAGCCAACTGGACTTGCCTGACCGGCAATTCACAGCTGGCCATCAACTGGTTGCGGCTCGACCGCATCATCGGGAACAAGCGATTTGAAAAGCATGCCATCGCCGCCAACCGATTCAATATGCGCGCTCAGGATCTTCGCCAGAAGGACCCCAACCGGGCCGGTGCACTCAAGGGTGCCCATCCCATCGATGGCGGCTACATGACCTGGCGATATCCCAATTGGGGTACCAAATTCTTTGCCGACGCCTTGATGCTGGAGTTGCATCCCGAAGTGGCCAACTTGGGATGAAAAGCCGGGCCAGACCCAGACCATCCCCGGAATGTAAAACTCGCTGCGCAACGCGCCTTGGGGACACTATTCGGTCCTACACTTTGATACGGTAAGTTACCGTCAGTGACTAAATCGATACCCTCTTTCGATCATGTGTGGAATTGTCGCAATCATCAATAGCAAGGCCGAGCCAGTGTCTGCGGACGTTGTGCAGCGCATGCTGGCGCCCATCGTCCATCGCGGACCGGACGATTCCGGCGTCGTCATTGAAGGACCGGTCGGCCTGGGTTTTCGTCGACTGTCGATACTGGACTTGAGCGCGCATGGGCACCAGCCAATGCAGTCCGACGAAGGACAACTCACCCTGATCTTCAATGGCGAGATCTACAACTACCTTGAGTTGCGGGAGCAGCTGATGCCAAGGGCCATCGATTCCATTCCACCGGCGATTCCGAAGTTTTGCTGCATGCGTATGCGCAATGGGGCCCCAGCTGCGTTGAGCGCTTCAACGGCATGTGGGCTTTTCTGATCCACGACCGCAATCGCCAAGTTGTATTTGGCTCGCGGGACCGCTTTGGCATCAAGCCACTGTACCGCTGGCAGAGCCCGGAGCAGATGCTGTTTGCCTCGGAAATCAAGGCCATTCGCGCATCGGGCCTGTACAAAGGCGGCATGAATCTGCGGGTATGTGCCGCTTTTTTGTACGAGGCGCGGCTGGACGAAAGCAACGAGAGCTTTTTCGACGGCATCGTGCAAGTGCCGCCGGGGCACAACTTCGAGTTGCGCCTGAGCGACTCAAGTTACCGAGAATGGTCGTACTGGAGCCTGGATTCGTTCACCGAAGAGCCCCATCCGAATGCCGCGGAAGAGTTCGCGCACGTATTCGCAGAGTCAATGCGCCTGCATATGCGCAGCGATGTGCCGCTGGGCGTGAACCTGTCGGGCGGGCTCGACTCGACGGCCATCATTTGCGAAGCCGCCCGTGTGCGCGCTCGTGAAGGCGCCGATACCCCCTTGCTCGCATTTTGCTATCAGGACAAAGTATTCGACGAGAGCCGCTACATCAAGGACACCCTGGCGCTTACCGGGGCTCGCGCCGTGAACTTGACGCTCGGCCCGGAACAACTTTGGGACTCAATGCCCAAGGTGCTCGAAGCGCAAGACGAACCAACCCATGCGATGTCGGCAATGATCGGCTACCACCTTGCCGCGCTGGCGCGGCAACATGGCGTCATCGTCGTGCTCACTGGACAAGGAGCAGATGAAGCCATGGCCGGTTATGGAAGCTATTTCTCGATCCATTGGCAGGCCATGATGCGACGCGGGCGGGTCGGCAGCGCCAGGCGTGAGATGAAGGAGTTTGCGGCGGCCCATACCAACGCATCGAATCCTGGCACCCATTCACTGATCAGGCCGGCCATTTTCGATTGGATCAAGAACGCCGCGCCACGATTGACTGCAAAGCGCGCAGAAGCGCAGCGGCAGGCATCGGCTCGTTCGCGCAAATGGCTCAATCCTGATCTGGCCGCGCATCTGGCACCGCTCAACCTCCCGGTTCCGACGACTCTGCGCAATACTTTGACCGATTCGGTTCGGCGCGCACCGCTGCCCTTGTATCTTCGGGTCGAAGACAGAAACTCCATGGCCCACTCAGTGGAGTCGCGCCTGCCATTTCTCGACCACCGGCTGGTCAGCCTGGCATTTCAGTTGGGCCCGGAATGGAAGCTGCGTGGCCCGTGGAACAAATATGTGCTGCGCGAGGGCATGCGCGGTCGCATTCCCGAATCCGTGCGCAGCCGAGTGGACAAGATGGGTTTTTCAACCAGTTCGTCGGACTGGCTGCGCGGGCCCCTGAAGTCCCAGTTGCTGGAGGTGCTGAACGACCCCAGCTTCAAGAAATCGTCGCTGTACATGCACCCGGAATTCGCCCAGCTGACGCAGCAGCATATTGCAAACGAAAGCACGCATACCGGGAAATTATTAGCCGCAGTACAGTTGCACATTTGGCAGCGGCAACAGGGTATGGGCTCGTAGAAGTTCGCAGCCGTTTGTTGGGTCGCTTGGCTGTCTTTCGAGCGGCGTCGACGCATAACCTGAAGCCGAGGGTCCCCCCGCGTCACAATAGTTGTCGCCTTCATAGAACCAAGAACCCTGGGGGCGGCGATGAAGGAAATCAGTGGCTCGATATGGACAGACATTCAAGGACCGCGCGGTTGCCCGGTTGCTGCCGCCTGAGGGCGCCGCAGCGGAGGTTGTTGCAAGAGAGGTTGGCGTAGAGAGTCCGAGCAGCAGTCGATCGTTGAAGTGCGACGCGTCGTATGTACCATCTTCGTCGCAAATCAATGTGTTGGTCAGCGCGCAGATCTCGAGCAGCCGGTGCCAGTCCATCGAGTTGCGCGCCAGACGCGAGACCTCCAAGCCGAGCACGATACCGGCATGCCCCATGCCGACCTCGGTCACGAGGCGCTGGAAGCCCTCACGGTCCGATGACGCGCCCGACTGGCCGAGATCACTGTCGATCACGATGACGCGCTCTTCGGCCCAGCCGAGCGCCACTGCGCGCTGGCGCAGGCCATACTGGCGCTTGGTACTCTCGGTGTTCTCCAGTACTTGGCGCAGCGTCGACTGACGCACGTAAACGTAGGCGTTGCGCTTGAGGTGGCTGGCCTGCACCTTCTGATGCGGATCGTTCATCATGCGATCACCTCCTGACGGGCGAATAGAGCCATGTTAGCCAAGATCGTCGCCACCTCTCTGTGCAGTTCCACGGGGCAAGTCTGCTGGTCAGCCGGCAGTTGCGTCGGGACAGGCG
>JBBKVW010000182.1:0-26647 GCA_037968655.1 Burkholderiaceae bacterium | reverse complement strand
GCTGGGCTTCGCGCACCATCCGGGCATTGCCAAACAACTCCACTTCGGTGGCGTCGCCATTGGTCACGGCGCGATTCGCCGTACCGGTCGTCAGGCGCCCTTGCTGGTCGAAACTGCGGATTCGGATGCGGTCGATTTCCAGCCTGTCGGTATCCCGAAAATGCCGCGCCGCAGCGCCAAAGACCTCGCTCTTGAGCCGGCCCGATTCAACGAATGTTGTCACCGAGAACTTGTGCATGAAGTAGTCCGGCTCGTGTCGCACAAGCCGTTCGACCGGCGGCGCACCCGGCTTGGGCGAGTTCTGCACCAGCCAATAGGTGCCCAGCGCCATCATGCCCATGATGGCAATTGGCAAGTAGATCGACAGACGATCCCAGGCGTTCAACATCAAATGGATCATGCACTTGCGTCCTGCAGGCATTGGGCATAGCGGCCAGTAGCCATCAACAACAAGTCGCAGAAATCGCGCACTGCGCCATGGCCTCCGCCACGCGGCGTGATGAAGTCCACCGCAGCGAGCACCTCGACATGGGCCTGCGGCGGCGCGGCCGAAAGCCCGCAGCGCCGGATCAAGGGCAGGTCAGGCCAATCGTCACCAATGACGGCGCAGTGCTCCCACGACAGTTGCTTTGTCTGCAGAACCGATTGCGCAACCTGCAACTTGTCGTTGACGCCGTAAAAGGCCTGCTCGATGCGCAAAGCCTTGAGCCGTACCCGTAGCGATCTGGCATCACGACCAGTGATCACCACCGGCTCGATGCCATTTGCCTGCAACTGCCCGATGCCATAACCGTCCAACGCATGAAAGCGCTTGATCGATTCGCCCGCGGCCGAAAAATACAGGCCCCCATCGGTCATCACACCGTCCACATCGAAGAATGCAATGCGCATACCTTGCGCCTTGAGCAAGAGCGCGGCCGGATGGTGTGCAATGGGCAGCATCAAATGACCTTGGCCCGCATCAAATCATTGCTATTGAGCGCGCCGCACAAGTTGCCACCGTCATCGACTACCAGCACACTGGTGATCCGGTGGCGCTCCATCAACGCTGCGGCATCCACCGCCAACGCCCCGTGCGCAATGGTCTTGGGCCCGACATGCATCACCTGGGCTGCTGTAACCACGCGCAGATCGCATCCCTGTTCCACCAATCGGCGCAGATCGCCATCGGTGAATATGCCCAGGATGCGCTGGTCCGGATCGACCACCGCCACTGCGCCCAGGCCCTTGCGGCTCATTTCGCGCATCACCTCGGCAAGACCTGCCTGCGGATGAATCCGCGGCACTGCCTCGCCCGTGCGCATGACATCGTGCACATGGGTCAGCAAGCGCCGCCCCAGGGCGCCGCCGGGATGGGAGCGCGCAAAATCCTCGGCTTTGAATCCGCGGGCATCGAGCAAGGCAACGGCCAGCGCATCGCCCATCGCCATCTGCGCCACCGAGCTGGCCGTTGGCGCCAGGTTCAGCGGGCAAGCCTCCCGCTCGACGCCGCAATCGAGCACCACATCGGCATGGCGTGCCAGCGTGGAGTCGGACTTGCCGGTCATTGCCACAACAAGCGCGCCCAGTCGCTTGACCACGGGCAAGATCGCGGCCAGCTCAGCGGATTCACCACTGTTGGAGATCGCGACCAGCAGGTCATCGGCCTTGACCATGCCCAGATCGCCGTGAATTGCCTCTGCCGTATGCACAAACAGCGCCGGCGTGCCGGTAGATGCCAGTGTTGCTGCCATCTTGCGACCGATATGGCCGCTTTTGCCCATTCCCATGACCACAACGCGGCCCTGCACCTGAAGCATCGCCTGTACCGCCTGCGCAAACGGCGCACCCAGACGATGTTTGAGGCCCTGGATGGCTGCGATCTCGATGTCAAAGGTCTCGCCTGCCAGTCGCAGCGACTGCTGCGCGGCATTCATTTGGCTGGGCTGCTGCTGTTCAATCATGCCGCCATATTATCGACGGCGTCGCCGGTTCTCTTGCTAGTATCCGTGCATGGGGGCTCTGGAACTCACACTGGTCTATCTGCTGGCAGCGGTGCTTGGCGTGGTGGTGTGCCGTTCGCTCAAGCTTCCTCCCATGCTGGGCTATCTGGCAGTTGGCGTGTTGATCGGGCCGAATGCGCTGGCGCTGGCCGAGAACTCTGCTGCGGTCCAGCATCTTGGCGAGTTCGGCGTGGTTTTCCTGATGTTTGTGATCGGCCTCGAATTCAACCTGGCCAAACTGCGCTCCATGCGCGCCCATGTGTTCGGGCTCGGTCTGTTCCAGGTGGCACTGACGATGCTGTTCGGAACACTTGCGGCCCTGGCGTTGGCCTACCTGCTGCCCAAGTTCTGGGGCATGTCTTGGCAGAGCGCGCTGGCCTTGTCCGGCGCACTGGCCATGAGCAGCACGGCCATCGTGGTCAAGCTGATGGTGGAGCGCCTGGAGATGGAGTCCGAACACGGCAAGCGGGTAATGGGCGTCCTGCTGTTCCAGGATCTGGCCGTGGTGCCGTTGCTGGTGCTGATACCCGCACTCGGCGCCTCGGGCGAAAACCTGGCCCTGGCGCTGGGTCTGGCGGCAGTGAAGGCCACGGTACTGATCACCGTCCTGCTTGTCGGAGGCCAGCATGTAATGCGCTGGTGGCTGACCATTGTTGCGCGACGCAAGAGCGAGGAATTGTTTGTACTGAACCTGCTGTTGATCACCTTGGGACTGGCCTGGTTGACCGAAATGGCCGGGCTGAGTCTGGCGCTTGGTGCCTTTATTGCCGGCATGCTGATCTCGGAGACCGAATACAAGCACCAGGTGGAAACCGACATCCGTCCTTTTCACGATGTGCTGTTGGGCCTGTTCTTCATCAGCATCGGCATGCTGCTGGACTGGCGCCTGGTGCTGGAGCGCTGGCCGCTGGTGCTGCTGCTGGTCACCGTACCGGTATTGTTCAAGGCCGTGCTGGTGACCTTGCTGGCCAAGGGCCTGGGCTCGTCGTGGGGCATATCGCTTCGCACCGGCTTGTACCTGGCGCAGGCAGGCGAGTTCGGCTTCGTCTTGTTGACGCTTGCGCAACAGAGCAAGCTGGTTCCGCCAGCCCTGCTCAACCCGATTTTGGCCAGCATGGTGTTGTCGATGCTGGCAACGCCCTTCATCATCATGTATAGCAACCGCATCGTGATGAAGCTGGTCTCCAGCGACTGGCTGCTGCAGTCCCTGCAGATGACGACCATCGCGCGCAAGTCGATCAATTCGAACAAGCACGTGATCATCTGCGGCTATGGACGCTGCGGCCAGAATCTGGCCCGGATGCTCGATGGCGAAGGCATTCCCTACATGGCGCTGGACCTGGATCCGGATCGGGTGCGCCAGGCCGCTGCGGCCGGCGACTCGGTGGTGTTTGGCGACGCGGCCCGTTTGCAGGCATTGATGGCCGCGGGTCTATCGCGGGCCAGCGCGGTAGTTGTCACCTATGTCGAGGTGCAGGGCGCACTCAAGGTGCTGGATCATGCCCGTGCCCACGCGCCGCATGTACCCGTCATCATCCGGACCCGCGACGACCATGATCTGGAGCGACTGCAAAGGGCCGGCGCGGCCGAAGTGGTTCCCGAAGCCATCGAAGGCTCGCTGATGCTGGCCAGCCATGCGCTGGCGCTGGTTGGCGTTCCGATGCGCCGGGTCATCCGTGTCGTGCAAAACCAGCGCGATGCCCGCTACAACCTGCTGCGCGGCTACTTTCACGGCACCGACGATGACTCGGTCGATGAAATGCACCACGAACGTCTTGCCACTTTCACCTTGCCGCTGGGCGCCAAGTCAATCGGCAAGACGATTGGCCATCTGGCGCTGCACGCGCTGGGCGTGCGGGTAGTCAACCTGCGGCGCAACAATGGCCGGTCAATGCAGGCACAGGACGATACCCGTCTCGAGGACGGCGATACCCTGGTCCTGTCCGGCATTCCAGAGAACCTGTCGATCGCCGAGCAAAAGCTGCTGCAGGCGCAGTAAAGCGTGAGATTCCCCATTTGTGATCAGAGCCAACGAACCATGCACAGCCTGAGCGTCAACGAGTATTTGCGCAACCATATCCGGACAGTGCCCGATTGGCCCGCGCCTGGAGTGCAGTTCCGCGACATCACGCCCCTGCTGCAGGATGCCAAGGTGTTTCGGGTGCTCGTTGACGCATTCGTGCACCGCTACATGGACCCGCTCAAGCGCCCGGACATGGTCGCGGGTCTGGACGCGCGCGGCTTCATTCTGGGCGCCGTTGTCGCCTATGAGCTCAATGTCGGGTTCGTACCGATACGCAAGAAGGGCAAGCTGCCATTCACCACGGTCGAAGAAACCTATGAACTGGAGTACGGCAGTGCAACGGTTGAGCTGCACACCGACGCGGTCAAGAACGGCGACCGTGTGCTGCTGGTCGACGATCTGATCGCCACCGGCGGCACCATGATGGCGGGCAAGAAGCTGTTGGAAAAGCTGGGGGCAAGTGTGATGGAAGCTGCCGCGATCGTCGATCTGCCGGAGCTTGGCGGTTCAGCCAAATTGCGCGCCAGCGGGCTGGAGCTGTTCACCCTGATCGATTTCGCCGGCCATTGAGCCGGCGCCCGCTTACGTCACTGCTACGCGTCGGCGATTGCTGATCAAGCGGCGCGCCATGATTGCACCGAGCGCCATGGCCAGCGCAAGCGCGATATTGGTCTGACGATTGGCCAGTTCGGTAAAACGCATCGGACTCAAGGTCCATAGCCGGCACGCGCTGCCGGCCTGGACCGTTGCACTGCGCGCCATGCGGGAGAAGAAACCGCCTTCACCAACGACGGCTCCGGCGCCCACGGCCGCCAGGCGAATCTTGCCGGTGGCATCTTCAAAATGGACCGTCAGCATGCCGGACTCGACAAAATAAAGCGTCCGGTCTTCGGCCCCTTGTGCGATCAGAATCTTTCCAGCGGCAATTTCCATTGGCTGCATATAGGCCGACAAAGTGTCCCATTGCGCCGCAGTCAGGGCCAGCGCCAGGCTGGCCTCGGTTGTGTCGGCGCCAATGGCAGCCAACAGGGTCTTGATGTCTGACTTGTTGTTCGGCGCTGGCGCTGTACTCATGTCTAAACCCCGTGGTTCCAGCCAAACCTTTGACTGTATATGCGTTGGAGGCAGCAAGCGGGCTTTGGCCGTCTACTTCCCAATGCAAAAACGTGAAAATATGACCCCCAGCAAGTCGTCCGCGCCGAAGGCTCCGGTGATCTCGCCCAAGGCATTCTGCGCCAAGCGCAGTTCTTCTGCCACCAGATCGAGCGCCGGCGAACTGTCGGACACGCGAGCCAGTGCCGCGTCCACATGCTGGACGACCCGATGCAGGGCCTGCACATGCCGTTCGCGCGCCATATAGACCCCTTCTGGCACCGCATTCCAGCCGGCATGTTGCAGCAGCATCTGGCGCAATTGATCCAGTCCTTCGCCGGTCCGGGCGGAAACGCAGACGGACCGGTCCGTCTGCGTCGGGGGCGCTGTGTGGCACAGGTCCAGCTTGTTCCACACATCGATCACCGGAACTGCAGCGCCGACACGCTGGGCCAGGGTCTTCACTATTTCGGCATCAGCCAGCAGGCAGGCTTTCTGATCGGCGTCATCGTCCGGACCCGGGTCAAGACTGGCGATGCGCGTCATGTCGTGCAGGAACAGCACGACATCGGCAGCGGCTATTTCGCTCCAGGCGCGCGCGATGCCGATCTGTTCCACTTCGTCGACGCTGTCACGCAGTCCGGCTGTGTCGATGACATGCAAGGGGACGCCCTCGATCTGGATGGTTTGCTGGATCTTGTCACGGGTGGTGCCGGCCACTGGCGACACGATGGCCAGCTCAGCGCCTGCCAGCGCATTGAGAAGGGAAGACTTGCCGGCATTGGGCTGGCCGGCGATCACGACCTTGATGCCTTCGCGCAGCAGCACACCCTGGCGCGCATTGCGCCCAATCGCGTCCAGGTCCCTGCGCACGCGCTCAAGGCGTCCCTGTGCATCAGCACTGCGCAGGATATCGATCTCCTCCTCGGGAAAGTCCAGCGTCGCCTCGATCAGCATGCGCAGTTCGGTCAGCGCATCGAGCACACCGTGTACTGCGCGCGAAAAATCGCCGGACAGGGAGCGCAAGGCGCTGCGTGCAGCAGTTTCAGTGCTGGCGTCGATCAGATCGGCAACCGCTTCGGCCTGGGCCAGATCCATCTTGTCATTGAGAAACGCGCGTTCAGTGAACTCACCCGGGCGGGCCAAGCGCAGTCCGATCGACTGCCCGGCCTGCAGGCAACGTGCCAGCAGCATCTGCAGCACCACGGTGCCGCCATGGGCCTGCAGTTCCAGCACGTCCTCGCCGGTGAACGAGTGTGGCGACGCAAAGTGCAATGCCAGGCCGTTGTCGATTGCCGATCCTTCGGCATCAAGAAAAGGCAGGTAGACCGCCTCGCGTGCGGGCAATGCGCGGCCGCATACCGCATGCACGATGGATGACAGGTCAGGGCCCGAAACACGCACGATGCCAACGGCGCCGCGACCCGGCGCCGTCGCTATCGCGGCGATGGGATCCGGTTGGGGCGGCAGCATGGCGGCTCAGGCCGCGCCGGCTCGGGCGCGGCGCGTCAGAATTTCGGCAGATTGAACTGGGGCGGAACGCCCATGCGGGTATTGATCAGCCATTGCTGGGCGATCGACAACACGTTGTTGGTGGTCCAGTACAGAACCAGCCCGGCCGGGAAGAAGAAAAACATGACCGAAAAGATCAGCGGCATGAACCACATCAGCTTGGCCTGCATCGGGTCCGGCGGCGCCGGATTCAGTGCAGTCTGCAGCAGGGTCGTCAGCGTCATGAAGATCGGCAGGATGAAATATGGATCGGGCGAGGACAGGTCATGTATCCACATCGCCCAGGGCGCATGGCGCATCTCGACGCTGGACAACAATACCCAGTACAAGGCGATGAAGACCGGAATCTGGACCATGATCGGGAAGCAGCCGCCCATCGGATTGACCTTTTCCTCGCGGTAAATCTTCATCATCTCCTGCTGCATCTGCTGCGGGTTGGCCTTCAGGCGCTCGCGCATTTCCATGACGCGCGGATTGATCGCCTTCATCTTGGCCATGCTGCTATAGGCCTTGGCATTGAGCCAGTAAAACGCCATCTTGAGCAGCAGCACCAGGCCCATGATGGACCAGCCCCAGTTGCCGAACACCGAATGAATCTTGTCCAGCAACCAGTACAGCGGTTTGGCCAGAATCGTCAGCCAGCCGTAGTCCTTGACCAGTTCCAGGCCTGGAGCCAACTCTTCGAGCCGCTTCTCCACCTGCGGGCCAACGAACAACTTGGCATCGATCGTCTTGGTGACACCGGGCGCAACTGGCTCCAGCGGCGCGATCATGGTCGCCCGATAACAACAGTCTGGCACCGGCGATCCGATGTCCACCGCGTCCATCGAGATGCTGCGGCTGACTCCGTCCGGCAAGATCCAGGCACTGGCAAAGTAATGCTGGACCATGGCCACGTAGCCGTTTGTCGCACTGTGTTCGAATTCGGCCTTCTTTTTCTTGATGTCGGAAAAATCGACTTTCTGAAACTTCTTGGCTTCGGTATAGACCGCAGGACCAGTAAAGGTGAAGTAGAAAGACGATTCACCCGCCGGCTTGTTGCCATCGCGCACGAGTTGCAGATACAGCTGCGGCGACAGCGGATCCGTGCCATTGTTGGTTATGGCATGGCGTACCGCCATGTCATAGGCGCCGCGACGCAGCGTATAGGTCTTGACCAGCGACGCACCACCAACCGGGGCCGACGTGAAACTGATGACCATCTCGTTCTCACCGGCCTGCAGATCGCGCGCGCCGCTGACTGTCATCGGGCTTTTGTGGGTTGGAAAAGCCGACTTGGCAGCGCTATCGATCAAGCCGGACTGCGCAAGATAGACACGCTCCCTGGACTCATCGAGCAGCACGAACGGCTTGCTGCGGTCATTCGTGTCCTTGTGCTTGAGGAATGCGGTACGCACCAGGGAACCGCCCAGGGTGTCGAATGTCAACTCAAGCACGTCGGTGCGAACCACCACATGTTCGCTCTTTGGGGCCGCGCCGTCAGCTATCGGGACAGCCGCGGCGCCAGCCGCAACAGCGCCAGCTACCGGATTGGGCACCACGCTATTGATCGGAGCGGTCGATGCCCCCGAAACCGGGTTGGGCACCGCGCCAGCGCCGGGCGCACTGGCGCTGGCAACGGGCTTGGACGGTGCCGAAAACAAGGTTGCCGGATTACCGTTGTGGATCTGCCATTTGTCCCATAGCAGCACCATCGAAAAGCCAAAGATTGCCCACAAAATTACGCGGCGGATATCGTTCATAAATTCTTCTTGTGAGGGTTCGAGACGACCAGCGCCGAAAAAAGACGCGGCCCTTGCTGAGGCACCGGATCGCACCCGCCGTCGCACCAGGGATGGCATCGCACCAGGCGGGCCAAAATGAGATAGCTTCCAGCACCCGCGCCATGCGCATCAAGCGCCTGCAAGGCGTAGGCGGAACAACTGGGTTCAAAGCGGCAACTGCTGCCCAACCATGGGCTGAGCAGCAGGCGATAGCCCTGAATCAGCCCGCGCAAAAACGCCTTGATCATGGTGCGGGGCCGGTTGCCAATTGCCTTGGCGTCAGGTTGGACAGGGCCAGGCTGAACAAGGCGATCAATTCCTGGCGTACCAGGCGCTTGAGCGCGTCGGAACTGGCACTGCCATACAGCGCGCGGTCGAATCCGGCGCGCAAGCGCACGACATACGCAGCGCCAGGCAAGCCTGGCGCAAGCCCTGTACTGATACTGTAAATCTGGCGCTTGATCATGTTTCGTGTAACCGCCCGCTTGGCCCAGCGCTTGGGGACCATTGCACCCATCCAGGCTGTCTGCGGGAGCGACGGTGGATCAATTTCAATGCTCGCCGCGGCTACGAATTGATCGTCCCGGCGACCGGCAATACCTGCCACGGGGCATTGGTGCAAAACAAAGTGGGCCGTGCCGGATACGCGACGACCTGCAAGCACAGCCTGGAACTGGCTGCGCGTTTTCAGGCGCTGCACAGCGCGTCAGGCTACTGCCGGGTACTTTCCCGTCTACGCCTAAACAGCCAGGCGCTTGCGGCCTTTGGCGCGACGCGCATTGATTACGGCGCGGCCGCCGCGGGTCTTCATGCGAACGAGAAAACCGTGGGTGCGTGCGCGGCGGATTTTGGAAGGTTGGTACGTGCGTTTCATGACATTGATCCTACGATGTGGGCTCTAGACGTTATTGGCTTTTCCCGGTTCGGCCTTGACACACGCTGCGCAGCATTGACACTCATATCGAAGCAATACCAGCCCACCTGCCTGACCTCCGCGCCGCCCATTTGCTGCAGATGCTTGTCTGCAGCCCCTGTATTCCAGGTGGCAGCTTTCCGGGGAACCCGCAATTATCACCACTTTTTTCAATGCTGGCAATGCCTTGCGTTCTATTCCCTGGGTAGTACTCTAAGCAGCCGCAGCGTCGCGGCAGCGACTGCGGCGCTTGTGGATAAATTCTTGATAATCTACAATTGCGCGACGCCGACGACGGCATATATCCACAGAGAACAACAAGAACAATGACCGACGGCCAACACGCAGCGCGCCCCACTGGCGATGGCCTGGAAGCCACACAAGACGTATGGCAGTCCTGCATGGAACAACTGGCCCAGGAACTTCCTGAACAGCAGTTCAACACCTGGATAAAACCATTGCTCGCGGTGGTTGCCAAGGACCTGTCCAAGGTGACGATCTTTGTTGCCAATCGCTTCAAACTTGACTGGATTCGTGCCCAATACAGCGCCCGGATTACCGCCACGCTGGAAAAGATCCTGGGTCAGCCGACTTCTCTTGAGTTAGCACTTGCTCCTAGAGAAGCATCCGCCAGAACTACATTCGTATCTTCTACCAGGGCCTTGGGCACAGTCGAAGAATCGGCGGATTCGAGTGACGACAACGGCAACTCCGGTCACAAGCACCGCCTTAATTCCGCTTTGAGTTTCGACACCCTGGTGGAGGGCACGGCCAATCGCATGGCACGCGCCGCGGCCATGCATGTGTCCGATATTCCGGGGCAGTTGTACAACCCGCTATTCATCTACGGCGGCGTCGGCCTGGGCAAGACCCACCTGATGCATGCGATCGGCAATCGCATGCTGGCCAACAAGGCATCGGCCAAGGTTCTCTACATCCATGCCGAACAATTCGTGTCGGATGTGGTCAAGGCGTATCAGCGCAAGACATTTGACGAATTCAAGGGCCACTACCATTCGCTCGATCTGCTGCTGATCGACGATGTGCAGTTTTTCGCCAACAAGGACCGCACCCAGGAAGAGTTCTTCAATGCCTTCGAGGCCTTGCTGGCCAAGAAATCACACATCGTGATGACCAGCGATACCTACCCCAAAGGCCTGGCTGACATTCATGAGCGCCTGGTTTCGCGCTTCGATTCCGGGCTGACGGTGGCCATCGAGCCGCCCGAACTGGAAATGCGGGTTGCCATTCTGATCAACAAGGCGCGCGCCGAATCGTCCGAGATGCCCGAGGAAGTGGCATTTTTTGTTGCCAAGAACGTACGTTCCAACGTACGCGAGCTCGAAGGTGCGCTGCGCAAGATCCTGGCCTATTCGCGTTTCAACCAGAAAGACATCTCGATCGCGCTGGCGCGCGAGGCCTTGCGCGACCTGCTGTCTATCCAGAACCGCCAGATCTCGGTCGAGAACATTCAAAAGACGGTGGCCGACTACTACAAGATCAAGGTCGCCGACATGTATTCCAAGAAGCGACCGGCCAGCATCGCCAAGCCACGGCAGATCGCGATGTATCTGGCCAAGGAACTGACGCAAAAGAGCCTGCCTGAAATCGGCGAGTTGTTTGGCGGGCGCGACCATACAACCGTTTTGCACGCAGTACGCAAGATCGGTGCCGAGCGATTGCAGATGAGCGAACTCAACCAACAGTTGCATGTGCTGGAACAGACGCTCAAAGGTTGATCAGTTCCGTTCCGCTATGCAAAACACCAGCATGTCCACAAGCCTGGGGATATCTTTCGCACAAGTTGCCATTTATCCACACGATGCAGCATATCGACCAAGTTGTACCCAATTGGGGTACAGCAGCGAAGCAGACTTGCCCACACCCATCAAGACTATCCAAGTGCTTGATAAAAAAGGGGAAAATGCAGCTTTGCACAGAATGCATCGACCCTTACCTACTACTACTAATTGAATCTATATAAATTGATAAAGAGGCAGACATGATCGTATTGAAGACAACACAAGAAAAATTTCTTTCAGTCCTGCAGTCTGTGTCGGGCATCGTGGAGCGTCGCCATACGCTGCCCATTCTGGCTAATGTGCTGATTCGCAAGAACGATGGCAACTTGCAGTTCACGACCAGCGACCTTGAGATCCAGATCCGCACTACGGCCGACTTGGGCGGTGCGGACGGCAACTTCACAACCACCATAGGTGCACGCAAGTTGATCGATATTTTGCGCACCATGCCGGCTGACCAGACGGTCGCACTGGAGTCGAGCCAGAACAAGATCATCCTCAAGGGCGGAAAGAGCAAGTTCACCTTGCAGACCATGCCGGCCGAGGACTTTCCGCTGGTCAATGAAGCGCCCGGTTTCGGACCCGTCTTCAGCGTGCCGCAAAAAACACTCAAGGATCTGCTCGGACAGGTCGCCTTCGCGATGGCGGTGCACGACATTCGCTACTACCTCAACGGCATATTGTTCGTGGCCGAGGGCAAGCAGCTGAGCCTGGTCGCCACCGATGGTCACCGATTGGCGTTTGCCTCCGTCACGCTGGACAGCGAGGTGCCGCGCCAGGAGGTGATACTGCCACGCAAGACGGTGATCGAGTTGCAGCGACTGCTGAGCGACGCTGAAGGCGCCATCGAGATGCAATTTGCGTCGAACCAGGCCCGGTTCGAGTTCGGTGGCATGCAGTTCGTCACCAAGCTGGTGGAGGGCAAGTTTCCCGACTACAACCGCGTCATTCCCAAGAACCACAAGAACAGCATCACGCTGGGCCGCCAGGCGCTGTTGGCCACCTTGCAGCGCACCGCCATCCTGACCAGCGACAAGTTCAAGGGCGTGCGCCTGAACATCGATCCGGGCAGCCTGCGCGTCGCGTCGAACAACGCCGAGCAGGAAGAAGCGGTCGACGAGCTCGATATCGACTACGGTGGCGACAGCATTGAAATCGGCTTCAACGTGACCTACCTGATCGATGCCCTGAGCAACATGAGTCAGGACATGGTCAAGCTGGAATTGTCCGACGGCAACAGCTCGGCGCTGTTCACGATTCCGGACAACACCACCTTCAAATACGTCGTCATGCCCATGCGTATCTAAGCCGCGTTTTCAAGCAGCCATCATGCTCAAACCCGCGCCAGTTGCGGGTTTGGTGTTTCCAGAGTGAGAACAATTGTTCGAGAAGCCAGAAATGACAGAAGAAAACAAGCCAGTACCCCAACCCGACGACAAGGCGGCCGAGGCGACTGGCAACGGGACGTCGAGCGAGAGTTCCAACTACCAGCCGACCATCGACAGCAACCAGTTTGGCGCGTCGGCGGCCTATGGCGAAGGCGCGATCCAGATTCTGGAAGGCCTGGAAGCGGTGCGCAAGCGACCGGGCATGTACATCGGCGATACGTCCGACGGAACCGGCCTGCACCACCTGGTGTTCGAGGTGGTCGACAACTCGATCGACGAGTCGCTGGCGGGCCATTGCGACGACATCCTGGTCACCATCCATACCGACAATTCGGTCAGCGTGGTGGACAACGGCCGTGGCATACCGACCGGCGTGAAGATGGACGACAAGCATGAGCCCAAGCGCTCGGCATCGGAAATTGCATTGACCGAACTGCATGCCGGTGGCAAGTTCAACCAGAACAGCTACAAGGTATCGGGCGGCCTGCACGGCGTTGGCGTGAGCTGCGTCAATGCGCTGAGCAAGATGCTGCGCTTGACGGTGCGCCGCAATGGCAAGGTGCATGTGCTGGAGTTCTCCAAAGGCTTTGTGCAAAACCGCATCGTCGAAGTCGTCGATGGCGTCGAGATCTCGCCGATGAAAGTGATCGGCGACACCGAGAAGCGCGGCACCGAAGTGCACTTTCTGCCGGACGAGGAGATCTTCCAGTCGAACGCAGACTTTCATTACGAAATTTTGAGCAAGCGCTTGCGCGAGTTGAGCTTCCTGAACAACGGCGTCAAGATTCGCCTGAAGGATGAGCGCTCAGGCAAGGAAGACGACTTTTCCGGCGCCGGCGGCGTGCGCGGTTTTGTCGACTTCATCAACAAGGGCAAGACCATCCTGAACCCGAATGTGTTCCATGCCACGGGCGACCGGCAGAGCGACCAGAACACCAATATCGGCGTGGAAGTGGCGATGCAGTGGAACAGCGGCTACAACGAGCAGGTGCTGTGCTTCACCAACAACATTCCCCAGCGTGACGGTGGCACCCATTTGACCGGCCTGCGCGCAGGCATGACGCGCGTCATCAACAAATACATCGACGACAGCGACCTGGCCAAGAAGGCCAAGGTCGAGGTCACCGGAGACGACATGCGCGAGGGCCTGTGCTGCGTGCTCAGCGTCAAGGTGCCCGAGCCCAAATTCAGCAGCCAGACCAAGGACAAGCTGGTCAGCAGCGAGGTGCGCGGGCCGGTCGAAGACATCGTCAGCAAGTTGCTCAACGACTATCTGCAGGAGCGCCCCGCCGACGCCAAGATCATCGTCGGCAAGATCATCGAAGCAGCGCGCGCGCGCGAAGCTGCCCGCAAGGCACGCGACATGACGCGACGCAAGGGCGTGCTCGATGGCATGGGCCTGCCCGGCAAGCTTGCCGACTGCCAGGAAAAAGACCCGGCCCTGTGCGAGATCTACATCGTCGAGGGCGACTCGGCCGGGGGCTCGGCCAAGCAAGGCCGCGACAGAAAATTCCAGGCCATCCTGCCGCTGCGCGGCAAGATTCTCAACGTTGAAAAAGCGCGCTACGAAAAGCTGCTCACCAGCAACGAGATACTGACGCTGATCACCGCGCTGGGCACCGGCATCGGCAAGGCCGGCGGCAGCACCGGCAACGACGACTTCAACGTGGCCAAGCTGCGCTACCACCGCATCATCATCATGACGGACGCCGACGTGGACGGCGCCCACATCCGCACTTTGTTGCTGACCTTCTTCTATCGCCAGATGCCCGAGCTGGTCGAGCGCGGGCATATCTACATCGCGCAGCCGCCGCTGTACAAGGTCAAGGCAGGCAAAGAGGAGCTCTACCTCAAGGACGCCGGCGCACTGGACAGCTTCCTGATGCGCATTGCGCTGGTCAATGCGTCGGTTTTCACCGGCGGCGACAAGCCGACCGAGCTGACCGGTGACACGCTGGCCACGCTGGCACGCAAGCACCAGGTGGCCCAGGCCGTCATTGCGCGGCTGAAGAACTTCATGGACGCCGAGGCCCTGCGCGCCGTGGCCGACGGCGTGGTGCTCAACCTGGACACCGTGGCCGACGCCGAGACATCGGCCAGGCTATTGCAGGACCAGCTGCCCGACGCCGAAGTAGCCGGCGAGTTCGACGCCCGCACCGACAAGCCCATCCTGCGCATCAGCCGGCGCCACCATGGCAACGTCAAGAGCAGTGTGTTGACGCAGGACTTCGTGCATGGCGCCGACTACGCCGCACTGGCCGAAGCCGCCAACACCTTCCGCGGCCTGCTGGACGCTGGCGCCCGCGTCGTGCGTGGCGAAGGCGAGCGCCAGAAGGAATCAACCGTCAACGACTTCCGCGAAGCCATGGCCTGGCTGATAGCGCAGGCCGAAGGCGCCACCGCGCGCCAGCGCTACAAGGGCCTGGGCGAGATGAACCCGCTGCAATTGTGGGAAACCACGATGGACCCGGCCGTGCGGCGCCTGCTGCGGGTGCAGATCGACGATGCGATCGAGGCGGATCGCGTGTTCACGATGCTGATGGGCGATGAGGTCGAGCCGCGGCGCGAGTTCATCGAGGCGAATGCGCTCAGGGCTGGGAATATTGACGTGTAGGGTTTGTGTGGGCGTGCGCAAAGTTTTGCCGATGTGAAGGCAAAGTCTTGCTGCAAATACTTTTACTCGCAGCAGCTGCCTGTGAAATCCAGTGACACCAAGCAGCAGCGCGCCAGAGGACAGTGTGCTGTCACGTCGCACAGCAACCGCCGGCCGGCGCGCCTGCCAGGGATGAGGTGATGCGCGAACAGCAACCGCCGGCCAACTAGACTCGTTGGTCACCCACACTCAACGAGGAGCCCCCATGCGCACCGATACCCCCCGCACCAGCCTGCAACTGCGTTCACTGATTCGCGCCGACGGCGAATTCGAAGTCGCGCTGCACGACGTGCAGATACCCGAGCCGGCGGCCGACGAGGTGCTGGTGCGCATCGAGGCCACGCCCATCAATCCTTCGGACCTGGGCCTGCTGTTTGGTGCCGCTGACATGAGCACTGCCAAAGTGACGGGCACGCCAGCGCGCCCGGTGCTGACCGCCCGCGTACCCGAAAAGCTGATGAAAGCCATGGCTGGGCGCGTCGACGCGTCGATGCCGGTGGGCAACGAAGGCGCCGGCGTGGTGATCAAGGCTGGTAGTTCTGCTGCGGCGCAGGCGCTGCTGGGCAAGACGGTGGCGATGATCGGCGGCGCGATGTACGCGCAACATCGCTGCGTCAAGGTCGAACAGTGCCTGCTGCTGCCGCCAGGCACCACGCCGGCCGAAGGCGCTTCGTGTTTCGTCAACCCGCTCACCGCCCTGGGCATGGTCGAGACCATGCAGCGCGAGGGTCACACGGCGCTGGTGCACACCGCGGCCGCATCGAACCTGGGGCAGATGCTGAACCGCATCTGCCTGAAAGACGGCATCGCCCTGGTGAACGTCGTGCGCAAGCCCGAGCAGGCGGCACTGCTGCGCGAACAAGGCGCCAGGCATGTGTGCAGCATCGCGTCCCCTGACTTCATCGCCGAGCTGACCGACGCCCTGGCCGCGACGGGCGCCACCATCGCCTTCGATGCCATCGGCGGCGGCAAGCTGGCCGGCCAGATCCTGACCTGCATGGAAGCGGCGATCAACCGCAGTGCCAAGGAGTACAGCCGATACGGATCGGCCGTTCACAAGCAGATCTACCTGTACGGCATGTTGGACCCGGCGCCGACCGAGTTCAACCGCAGCTTCGGCATGGCCTGGGGCATGGGCGGCTGGCTGCTTTTTCCCTTCCTCCAGAAGATCGGTCCGGCTGGTGCGCAGAAGCTACGGGAGCGCGTCGCCGCCGAACTGAAAACCACCTTCGCCAGTCACTACACGCGCACCGTATCGCTGGCCGAGGCCTTGACGCCCGAGGTCATTGCGGTCTACGGCCAGCGTTCGACCGGCGCCAAGGTGCTGATTGACCCGAGCAAGGGCCTGCCGGCCTAGCAGCTTGCCGGTATCGGGGTTGATACAAGGCGCTCCACAGTACGTTTACAACCCCATCGCGACCATCGCTGTGCGTAGCTGGCGCTTTTCTGCCGGCTCCGTAAGCGGGTAGCTCGCCAGCCAGTCGTTGCTGGCGAAGCCTGGCTCGAGGCTGCGAATTTCGCTCAGTTGCCACTGAGCCGCATCGCGATCGCCGGCTCGCCACAGGGTCAGAGCCAGATAGATCCGCGCCTCCAGGTTTTCCGGATTTCGTTCCAGCGCCTGGTTCAGGTTGACCTGCGCCAGCTCGGTATCGCCGAGAAAGTAGTAGGCGCGACCGAACAGTAGAAAATAGAGCGACCCTGCATCCGGATTCAGCCGCAGGGCCAGCAGCAATTGCGAAACAGCTTGCGCGGGTTTGCCGACATAGGTCAGGATGCCGGCTTTCAAGGCGTAAGCGTCCGCGTACGACGGGTTGAGCTTCAACGCCTCGTCGAGATGTTTCAGCGCGTCGATGTGTTGCTTGCGCTGAGCGTCGACGAATGCGAGGACCCAATGCGACTCCGGCATGTCGGGGCGCATGGCCAGCGCCGCTTGCGCAAACTCAGCCGCGCGAGCCAGCGCCTTGTCGGACGTTGCGGCCCAGCCTTGCTGGTACTCCAACGCGTAGGTCAGGGCCAGGCCCGCGTATGCGCGGGCAAAGGCAGGGTCGCGGCCGATCGCATCCCAATACAAGGCGCGGGCGGCGACATTCTGTTCCGGTCGTCTGACCAGCAATGCGGCCTGGGCTAGAACGAAGGTCTCGTAGGCCTGCAAGTCACGCGTGCTGCGATGCGCGAGTCGAAGTGTTTCGGCCTTGCTCACCTTGACCGGAAGCACTTCCAGAACACGAGCCACAAGGCTGTCCTGCACATTGAACAGGTCTCCCACTGGCCGATCGATCCGTTCCGACCACAAGTGGCGACCGCTCCAGGTTTCAGTGAGGTGCACGTTCAGACGCAGGCGGTCATCTTCCTGCTGTACGGTGCCGGACAATACGTACCCGTACTGTGGCAGGTCTGTCCCCGGGTCGGCCCGCCGGTTGCTGCTGACAACCCAAAGACCCGACACCTTGGACAGGTCGGTGACTAGGTCCGCGGTGACGGCGCGGGCGAGTAAGGACTGGCCTGGCTGTGCGCCGATCACCTCGAAGTCTTCGACCAGCACGGTGGGCTCGGCGGCGCCGGGCGACTCGCCTCGCACAGCTGGCTGCGGCCACGTGGGGTCGGTCGTGGCGGCAGGGTGCATGAGGCGAGCGGCGGCAAACCCGACCATCAGGGTCACCAGGAAAGCCGCAGTCCAGTATCGGACCTGCGAGCGCCGGCCCGGCGCCGGCCGCTGGTTCTTCCTGTAGTCGTTTTCGTGGTCCTGCGCTGGGGCAACACCCTGGCGCACCTCGGCGACCAGACGATAGCCCTTCTTGGCTACCGCCTGCACGTAGGCGGGCTTATCCGCAGTGTCGCCAAGTGCCCTGCGCAGCTTGATCACGACCTGCGTCAATGCGTTGTCGCCGACCACGACACCGGGCCAGACGGCAGACAGCAGACTTTCGCGGCTGACAACCTCGCGCGGGTGACTTGCCAGGTGCAGCAGAACGCCCATCGCCTTGGGTTCGAGACGCACCACGTGATCGCCTTGCGAGATCTGGTTCAGGTCGGCGAAAACGAGCCAATCTCCCACCTGAAAAGTCTCTCGCAGCGCGGATTCGCCGGCATCCCGGACCCGGGCTGAGTCGGTCGTCATCGCTTCTTCATCGAATGTTCATCGTTTCTTTGGGACGCGGACGCTCGTAAATCCTATCTTGGCCTTTCCTGACCAAAGGTAGAGCACGGTTACACCCGGCACCGGAATCGAATCATTCTTCGTACAGAGGAGCTTCAGCCATGAGAACCCAGGTAAGAATTCCCGAATCGACGCGGACCCCCCCCACCTCACGAGTTGTCCCGGCGAACTGCGCCAGGCACTGGACCGGACGAATCTGCAGGTACGTGGCATTCGCGCTGGCCGCAGGCCTGCTGCTCCCCATGGCGAATGCCCAGCAAAAGCTGCAGATCAAGCCTCTGGCTGAGGCCAGAGTCGCAAACCTGCCTGCGGGCGAGCTGTATTGGCGAGTCGACAATTTTGATTCTATGGCCAAAGCCAAGGCTGCGGCAGGTGCCTGGTCCCTGGTCGTGGAGGCAGCCGGCCGGACTTGGATGTTGACATTGGGACCCGAGGGCGGGTCGTCGCCCGAGGCAGTCAAGGTCAAAGAGATCGGTCCCATTCCTCGCATCAGTGCGCAGACGTATCTTCTTCGCATCAATGACGCCAGCGGCCCGCCCGGCAGCATCACACCGATCCACAGCCATCCGGGGTCGGAAGCCTTTTTCGTGATTGCCGGCGAGCAGTCCATCCGGCACACCCATGGCGTGCTGCGGGTGCGGGCAGGACAGGCCGAGGCGGGTCGCGGTGCCGACCAGGCCATGCAGGTGTCGAGCAGCGGATCGACCGACTTGCATGCGCTGGTAATGTTCGTTGTGGACGCGGACAAGCCGTTCAGTGTCCCGGCGACGCTGCCGACGCCCTAGGAGCCCATACTCCGACAGGCTCCGAGGGGACCGGGCAGAGTCTTCCTGCCCCGACAGCCGGCCTTGTCAGGAACCGCTCAAAACCATTTCAGCCGTCGCATGATGATCACCTGGATGAAGACCAGGGTGCCCAGGAGCGACGTGACCGCCCAGAACGCCCAGGGCGAGTCGTGTGATCCCGGCAGGCCGTCGACATTGATTCCGAGCAGACCCGTGAGAAAGCCCAGGGGAAGCATGATGGTCGCGACGATGGCGAGGATGTACATGTTCTTGTTCATCGACTCCGAGACCCGGTTTTCAACCTCGTCCTGAATGACTGCGGCTCGTTCACGTATCGCGTCGAGATCCTCGACGTAGCGCATGGTGCGATCCGAGATCTCCCGCAATTGAGCGACCTGGCGTTCACGGAGCCAGTCGATGGGCTCTCCCAGTATGCGAGACATGGCCTCGCGCTGCGGCGCCAGATAACGCCGCAGGCTGATGGCCTGGCGCCGGAGTGCGGCCAGCCTGGTCCTGACTTCCTGAGGCGCACCCGCGACGACCTGATCTTCGAGTTCGTCTACGGTTTCATCGAGGTCTTCGATGACCGGGGACATGCGGTTGACCAGGCGGCCGGCAATCTCTACCAGGAAATCCCCCGAATCCTTCGGCCCCTTGCCTTTGGCGATGCGGTCGCGGAGGTCATCGATTGCCATCAGTCGGCGCTGGCGGGCAGTCACAATACGCTCGGGCTCGAACCAGAGCCGCAACGACACCATGTCGTCGGGATCCGCGCCCGGGTTGAGATTGACGCCCCGCAGATTGAGCAGGAGGTTGTCGTTTATCTCCAGCGCCCGGGGCCGGGTTTCCTCGGCGAGCAGGTTTTCGCAGACAAGAGGGTCCAGCCCGCTTTCGTTTCGCAGCCACGCCTTTGCCTGTTCCGCCGTGCGATTCAGGTGGACCCAAAGCAGGCCGTCTCCGGGCTTCCATGCACGAAGGTGATCCCAGCCGATTTCCCGCCAGTTTCCGCCTTGCGATTGAAGATATGCGCACACCAGTCCGTCGTCGTCGCTCATGAACCGGATCCTAGCCTGTATTCAACCCCGGCTCGTACCAACCCTTGCTCCGATCGACGATTCGCACGACGAGCAGCAAGGTCTCGACGCCCTTCGACAGCCTCCTAGCAGCAGGACGAGGCCCCGCGCGCGACCTTGTCGGCGGTGACCGGCTCGCCCGTGGTCCCGGCCTCTTTGTCGCGAGGCGCTCGCGGTGCACAGCAGGCGGCGGCCTTGGCCGGCGCCGCCTTCGCCTGGCTGAAGACGGGAATGTCGCCCAGCGTGTGGTACTGCTCCCAGGCAATGCCCTGCGGGTCGGTCAGCCAGTGCTTCTCACTTCGCGCGTAGCAGCACGTCGTCTCACCATCGTCGCTCATCGCGAGCTCGGCCGAGCGGGCCCGCTCCATCATTTCGGCCAGTTCCTCCTGGGTGTCGGCCTGAATGCCGAGGTGATCGACGCCGGGTTTGTCGCCACGGGTGGAAATGGCGAAGTTGATTCGGGGATCGTCGAGCATCCACTTGGCGTAATCGGGCTCGACCCGTGCAGGCTGGACGCCGAACATCGCCGAGTAGAAGGCGATATTCGCCTGGAGGTCCTCGACGTGGGCATGGACGTGAAAGCGTTTCATGACTTTTCCTCGGGTGTGGATGACGTCAGCAGCCGCAGGCTGCTGCGGTGGTCGGCAAGGCACATTCGCTACCCTGGCAGCAGTTCTCGGTCAGGTAGGAGATCAGGCCGTTCATGCGGTCATAGACGGCACGGTAGACCAGATGCCGGCTCGCGCGCTCGATGCTGACCAGTTCGGCCGCGGCGAGTTCCTTCAGGTGGAACGACAGCGTCGACGCCGGCAGGTCAAGCTGCTGCTGAATGACACCGGGCGTCAGTCCGCTCGGACCGGACACCACCAGAGCACGGAACACCTGCAGTCGAACCGGATGAGCGAGGGAGCTGAGCGCCTGGATGGCTTGATCATGATTCATACATCGATAGTACTGGAATAGTCGAAGTATTGTCGAGACCCCTCCGCACCGGGCAGACCGGTGGGCGCCGCAGGCTGCGACTACCGGCGGTCGAATCGACCGCGCCGGGCCGGTCTCAGGCTGCGGCCTTCCCGACGACCTTGTCCTGGGTCTTCGTCTGGAAGTCGCTGGCGTCGTGGCGCTCGTGCAGTTGACTCGCCGGATCGCCGGAAACGCGATTGACGATGCGTCCGCGCTTGACTGCAGGACGTTCCGCGATCTGCCGGGTCCATCGCTGCACGTGGGTGTAGTCCTGCACCTGCAGGAATTCGCCGGCGCTGTACAGCAAGCCCCTGGCCAGGGCCCCGTACCACGGCCATACCGCAATGTCGGCGATGGTGTAGTCATCGCCCGCCAGATACTGGGTCTGCGCGAGGCGACGGTCCAGCACGTCGAGTTGGCGCTTGACTTCCATGGCGAAGCGGTCGATCGCGTATTCGAACTTGACCGGCGCGTAGGCGTAGAAATGGCCGAATCCGCCGCCGAGGTATGGTCCGCTGCCCATCTGCCAGAACAGCCAGGACAGGCACTCGGTGCGCGTCGGCCGGTCGGTGGGCAGGAACTCGCCGAACTTCTCGGCCAGGTACAGGAGGATCGAGCCGGATTCAAAGACCCGGATCGGCGTCGATTCGCTGCGATCCATCAACGCCGGGATCTTGGAATTCGGATTCACCTCGACGAAGCCGCTGCCGAACTGATCACCGTCCCGAATCCGGATGAGCCAGGCATCGTACTCGGCACCGCTGTGGCCTAGGGCCAGCAACTCCTCCAGCATCACCGTGACCTTGACGCCGTTCGGCGTGGCCATCGAATAGAGTTGCAGCGGATGGCGGCCCACCGGCAGCTTCTTCTCATGGGTCGCCCCGGCGGTCGGCCGGTTGATGCCGGCGAAGTGGCCGCCGTTCTCCTTGTCCAGTTTCCAGACCTTGGGCGGGACGTAGGGGGAGGAATCGTGGATATGCTGGGAGGAATCGTTCATGCGCGGAACTCCAGACTTTTGAGAACAAGGGGACCTCAGCAGGCGGACGCTGCAGCCGCAGGCCCTGCCCCGCACCTACCGGTCGGTTGGCTGGGATGGTCGCAGATATCGGGGACTGGCCTTATCAGGGACTGGCCTTGCCGATGGGGGTATTCGGGAACCCTCAGGGTCCCCGGGTTCCGCCCAACGCCGGGAACTCGTCGGCGTCCCCGCTCTTTCGGCGCAGGGCCGCCAGCCGGCGGGTCATGCCTTCGATCTCGAGCGCCTGCGAAGCAATGATGTCTTCAGCCAGGCGGCGCGTGGCCGGGTCCCGGCCATGTGCCAGCACGAGACGGGCCATCTCCACCGCTCCTGCATGATGGGGGATCATCATCGACAGGAAGTCGATGTCGGGGTTACCGCCATGACCGGCCGCATGCATCTCGGCCATCATCCGGTCCATCCCGCGGACCATGGCCCGGTCGAAATCAGGGTTCATGCTGTCTGGCCCGGCGTACCCGGCCGGACATACACCAGGTTGATGCTCTTCTTGTTGCGCAATCCGCCTGAAGGCAGCGCGAGGTTGCCGAGCGGAATCTGGGCAATGAAGGCCGGCTTGAAGGGGTCGCTCACGTCGAAGGCGCTGCAGACCGTCTGACCGGCGTTAGCCGTTCCCGGCAGTTCGTCCTGTTCGTGAGCCACATAGAGCAGGGTGTTCTCGGGGTTGGTCCACAGGCCGTGCGACTCGCGGCCGTGGGTGAAAAACGAACCGACCATTTTCCGCTGGCCGGCGGCCACGCTGCGGTCGACGATGGCGATCTGGCTGGAAGCCGCTCCACCGGGGCCGCCGTCGTCTACTCGCCCCAGGCTGGCATACAGCACGCTGCCCTTGGCATTGGCGACAAACTCGACGTGGTTGGGGCGGGCGCCACCCCCCAGCGCTACCGAATCCAGCAACTCGAAGCCGCCGCCGGTGGCGCGGCAGGATACGGCGTCGGCGAGCTTGTGTGAGAACCAGACCTCGGCCCCATCCGGGGAGGTCTTCAAGAAGGGCGTGAAACCGGGTTTGTCCTGCTGGCTGATGTCCAGCGTCGTGACCCGCTCGGGCCGCGAATGGCCGTCACCATCGGCGTTGACCTTGAACACGTCCAGTCGGGACACTTTCTGGCTGACCACGAATGCCAGCGTGCCCTCGCGGTTGAACCAGACCTGCGCCGGTCCGCTGATCGTGGGCAGGAACTGGCGCACGGCAGTTGTGTCAGCGCCCTGCAACTGGCGCACCGCACGCTCGACATCGAGGATCGCGATACGGTCTTCACCGCGCAGCGCCACCCACAATTCCCGCCCGTTGCGGGTGAACGTGGGTTCGTGGGGCTCGCGTCCCAGCAGGAGTCCGCTGGAGAGCCGCTCGGCGTTGGTGGCGGGACCCGCGGCGGGATTGGCTGCGTTGCCGATAACCTGCTTCGCGACTGCATCGATAAGGTAGATATTGCTCGAACCACGGCCGCTCGTGGCCAGCATGCGGCCGTCGGGCGACGGCACGGCGCCATGGGCGTCGATGCAGCCATGGTAAAGGGGCTTGTGGATCATCGCGGCGTGAGTGGGAGCAATGCCGGCGGTGATGTAGCGAAACGGGGGCCGCGGATCCTCGTCGAACGACGTGAGGTTGATGGTCGTTTCCACTGTGTTGCTGCGCGGGTCGATCACCACCAGCGTGTTCGAGTCTTCGTTGGTGATGAAGACCCGATCGCGCGCATCGACCTGTCCGGACGCGGCCGGGGTCTGCGCCCTGGCTGCTGGAACAGCCGCGGTTGCGGCGGTGGCCAGGGTGTACTTGAGAAGATCGCGACGGTCCTCGTTCATGGTATTCCTTGGTGGGTGTTCCCTGAGCATGGCCGGCTCTAAAACGGCAGCCGGCTGGACATGGTAAGACGGTCCCTGGTCGCTCTTCCCGGATCCCCGGCTAGTGGCTACGGTAACTGGCGGCGCTGTACACTCGATCCATCATGACCTGGTCGATCCTCGCGCGCGACACCGACGGCAACTACGGCGTGGCCATTGCCAGCCGTTTCTTCTCGGTGGGCGCGCTTTGTGTGCACACCCGTTATCGGGTCGGTGCGGTATGCACCCAGGCGCTGATGAATCCGCTGTACGGGCCCGCCGCAATTGCACGACTGGCTGCGGGGGAGTCGGCACAGGCGGTGGTCGACACGCTGACAACGGCCGACGCCGGACGGGAGCATCGCCAGTTGCACCTGCTGGCTGCCGGCGGCTCGCCGGCGGCATTCACCGGGGCATCCTGCATCGACTGGTGCGGGCATCGCCTCGACGCGGACTTCTCGGTTGCCGGCAACATGCTCGACGGTCCGCAAGTGCTCGATGAAACCGCCCGCGCGTACCGCGAGTCCGTCGGCCTGCCGCTGGCCGAGCGGCTTCTCTCGGCCATGGCTGCCGGGCAGGCGGCCGGCGGCGACAAGCGCGGGCAACAGGCCGCCGCGCTGAGGATACACGCGGGCGAGGACTATCCGAGCCTGGATTTGCGCGTGGACGACCACGAATCGCCGCTGGTTGAACTCGAGCGGCTGTACCGCAAGAGCCTGGAGCGCTACCAGGCGTTCGTCTCCTGCCTGCCCCGCCGCGGGGACCCGGTCGGCCTGACCGATCGGCAGGCGATCGAGGCGCGGATCGAGGGCGCCCTGGCCGACCGCCGGCGGACCGGTCAGAGCAACGGATGACGGTGCCTGGGCAGGCACAAGCCGCACTGCTCGAGGTGCGCGGGTTGCGCACGGTCTTTCCCACCGATGCGGGCGAGTTCGCGGCAGTCGACGGGGTGGACTTCGATATCCGGGCCGGCCGGACCCTGGCGATCGTCGGCGAATCCGGCTGCGGCAAGAGCGTGACTTCGCTGTCGATCATGGGGCTGCTGCCGGTGCCCGGGCGTAACGCCGGCGGATCGATCCGCTTCGATGGCCAGGAGTTGCTCGGCCTGGATGAAGACCGCCTGCGCACGCTGCGCGGCAGCCGGCTCGCGATGATCTTCCAGGAACCGATGACCTCGCTCAATCCGGCATTCACCATCGGCGCGCAGATCGTCGAGGCATTGCTGTGCCACCATCCGGTCAGCCGCGCCGAGGCTCGAACCCGGGCGATCGAAGCCCTGCGGCGGGTCCGAATGCCGTCGCCGGAGAGCCGCTTCGACGAGTATCCCCATCGCCTGTCCGGCGGCATGCGCCAGCGGGCGATGATCGCGATGGCCCTGGTGTGCCGGCCGCGCCTGCTGATCGCGGACGAGCCCACCACCTCCCTGGATGTGAACATACAGGCGCAAATTCTGTGACTGATGGACGAGTTGCAGCGCGATACCGGCACGGCCATCATGCTGATCACCCACGACCTCGGCGTAGTTGCCGAACTGGCCGACGAGGTCGTGGTGATGTATGCCGGCCGCATCGTCGAACGCGCGCCGGCCGTGCGCCTGTTTGCCGAACCGCAGCATCCCTACACCATCGGCCTGCTCGGTTCGATGCCACGGCTGGAAGGGCGCGCCGGTCGGTTGCCCACGATCGAGGGCCAGGTGCCCGGTGCGAATCGCCGCCTCACCGGTTGCCGGTTCGCCGATCGCTGCCCGTTCACGGAGCAGGCCTGCCGGGACAGCGAGCCGGCGCTGGTGGCCGTGAGCGGCAACCGCGACCACTGGTCGGCGTGCCTCAAGGCGCCGCTGGATCCGGAGCGTCTGCAGGTCCGCCCATGAATCTACCCCCGGAAGAGCCGCTGTTGCGCACCGAAGGCCTGGTGCGCCATTTCGCGGCCCGCCGTTTTCTGTTCAGCCGGGGAAGCGGGCGGGGCGGTGGCGTGGTCCGCGCGGTCGACGGGGTCGACCTGAGCGTATCGTCCGGTGAAACCCTGGGGATCGTGGGCGAATCGGGCTGCGGCAAATCGACGCTCGGCCGTCTGCTGCTGCGGCTGATCGAACCGACTGCGGGGCGGATCGTCTTCGATGGGGACGACCTCGGCAGCCTTGACGCCGCCTCGCTGCGTGCCCGACGCCGCTCGCTCCAGATGATCTTCCAGGACCCTTTCTCGTCGCTGAATCCGACGATGACGGTCGGGGCGGTCCTCGCCGAGCCGCTCAAGCTCCATCGGCTGGTCGGCAGTTCGCGCGAGGCGCAGGACCGGGTTGCGGGCCTGTTGTCGACGGTGGGGCTGTCCCCGGAGCACGCGCGCCGCTACCCGCACGAGTTCTCCGGCGGGCAGCGCCAGCGCATCGGCATCGCTCGTGCGCTGGCGGTAGAGCCGCGCCTGATCGTCTGCGACGAGGCGGTCTCGGCCCTCGACGTCTCGGTGCAGGCGCAGGTCATCAACCTGATGATGGATCTGCAGCGCCGCTTCGGCATGGCATACGTATTCATCGCCCACGACCTGGCGGTGGTCCGCCATATCGCCAACCGGGTGGCGGTGATGTACCTCGGCCGGATCGTCGAGATCGCGGACAAGGACGCGCTCTTCGTTCGTCCCCGGCATCCCTACACGCAGGCGCTGCTGGACGCGGTACCCCGGCCCGAACC
>JBBKVW010000181.1:0-3621 GCA_037968655.1 Burkholderiaceae bacterium | reverse complement strand
CGATTTCCAGTTCCACGACATCCTCGTCGCCATCCAGGCGTTATCCCGGATCGCGATGACGCAGCCGCACATCTCGGCCAATCCCTGCAGGAACAACGTGATGCCAGGCGCTCAAGATGGCAGCTTTGTCTTGAACACGTGCTCAAAGGCCGACTTGTAGTCCGCGTCGTTGAAGAAGCTGTAATAGGCCACGCGCCGTGCCCAGTCCTTTTGCGATGCCAGCACCTTCTTGAAGAACGGATCCTCGGCTTCCAGCCTGGCGGTCACCGTGTCCCGGGCCTTGATCTGTGCATCGAATACTGCCTTGGGTGTGCGCGATACCTGGACCTTGTCCTTGGTGATGCGCGTCTGCAGGTCCTTCGAATAGTTGTCTTGCGCCGTCCAGGTGTTTGCGGAAGAGGTCGCTTCGGCGGCGTATTGCAGGATGGCCTTGAGCTCGGCGGCCGTCTTCGGAGGCGTCTTCTTGAACCAGCCCAGCGGCTGGGTTGGCATCGGGAATGCGAGGAATCCCTTGAGGTTCAGGCCGAGCTGCTTTTGCAGTTCTTCGTAATAGGCGTAGCCACCGCCCCGCATCATCCAGCCCAGGGTCTGCTCGGCATTGGCGCCGGTGATGGGCCCCGAGCCAAACAGGGATGCGACCTTGGACTTGCCGTACCAGTACACCGCCACGGTGTGGCCGGCATCGCGCACGCCCTTGCTGACCGCGTCGGTCACCTCGAACGGCTTGACCACCGCGCCAGCGGTCAGGTAGTCGATGTGCAGCGCACCGCCCGACATCTCATTGACCCGTTTGACATAGTCTTCGGCCATTTCGTTGAAGATGTCCTTGGCGCCCCAGGCGCCCTGCATCTTCATGACGATGGCCGACGGTTTCACGGCGACCGCCGCAGTTTGCGCCTGCGCCGCCATAACCGGGACCGTTGCTGCAGCTGCGACGAAAAACTTGCGGCGCGACGTTGCGAGTGGTTTTGCTGGGTGCAAAATCGATCGCTGTTTGCCAGGACACCTTTCGCGATTCGCGAATGACAATGTGTCGTCACATCCGGCCAGATCCTGTGTCCTGCTGGTCCGGATCAAGGCGCAACTGCTCGCGCAAACCACGCACTTCCGCGCGCAAGGCGCCGATCTCCCGCATCAGGTCGCGCTCGATCTGCCGCTCCTCGGTTCCGATGAACATGGCAGCGAGCGATGCGGTGACGAGCGACAGCACCGTCAGCCCCAGCAGAACAACGACCACGGCAAATGCACGCGATGCCAGCGTGGTCGGCACCAGATCGCCATACCCCACGGTGGCGGCTGTGGTGAAAGCCAGCCACATGGCCTCATGCAGGGTCGGGGTTTGCGGTTCGAGCACCCAGAAACCGACGCCACCGAGCAGCAGAATCAGCAGGCACAGCGCCAGCGAGTACCACAGGCCGCGCCGGGGGATGTGGCGGTTGCGGGAAATTCGATTGGACATGGGCAGACTTTAGCGCCACCGCATGCAGTCATGGCGCTTGCCGCATGCCTGAGCGCGCACCCGACGGTCAATCAGACAGGCTCTGATGGGCCACAGCGGATTGCGTCGCCGACCCGAATTACGCCACCGGCCAGCACCCGTGCCGTGACGCCACCGTGTCCGCGCATCGCGTTGTAGCCACCGGGGCCGAGCTGTTCCTCCATGCGCGAGCAGGGCTCGCAGGGGCCTGAAATTTCCAGCACCACCGTGGTGCCGATGCGCAGCACCAGTGGCTGATCCTTGAACAATGCGCGCGCCGCCAGCAGGTTGATGCCCGACACCACCAGGTTGCGCCGCAACAGGGTCGGATCGAGCGCGCCGGGCAATCGCGCAAGCGCTGCCACCACCGGCAGATGCTCGGCCTGTATCAGCGTCACCTGGCGCTTGCCGCCGCTGCTGCCAGGCGCAATGGCGTCGGCGGTGCGGTCGCCGATCAGGCCGCGACCCTCGGCCAGTTGCGCCAGCTGCAGCTGGCGCATCGGCGCACGCCGTGCCGGGCGCAGCAGGATTGCGACCAGGCGGCCGGTGTGCGGGAACTGGCCGGTCAGTGCGCGCAGGCTCATGGGGAAACCATCAGGCGCGCAAGCGCATCCGATTGGCTCGAGCGATCAGGTGCAACTGGCCATTCCATGTGTGCATGAGGCGACTCTAACGCGCAGCGCTTGCCGCGCGTGGGGCGACCGATAATGCGGCCGCCGACTGGCCCGCGCCGGCTGCCGATCGACGCATCCCTTTCTTGTTTGTCCGATGTTCAACGAACCCCTGCATCTCGCGTTGCTGCTCGTGGCCGCATTTGGCGCCGGCACGCTCAACGCGGTGGCCGGCGGAGGCAGCTTCCTGACCTTGCCGGCCCTGGTGTTCACCGGGTTGCCGCCGGTGCTGGCCAATGCGACCGGCACGGTGGCTCTGCTGCCCGGCTACGTGTCCGGCGCATGGGGCTTTCGCGAGGACCTGCAGGCTCCGCCGGGATTGACGCTCGGAGCCATGGCCCTGCTCAGCCTGGCCGGTGGCGCCGCCGGGGCGACGCTGCTGCTGGTGACCGATGACCGAACTTTCAGAGTGCTCGTACCCTGGCTCCTGCTGGTGGCGACCGCATTGTTCGCCGTGGGCCCGGCCATCGTCCGGCGCACACACAAACGCAGCGGCGGCTCCGTTTCCAGGGCGCGCGCCGCGATCGGTGTGGTGCTGGTGTCGATCTACGGTGGCTACTTCAACGGGGGACTGGGCATCCTGTTGCTGGCCCTGTTCGGCTTGCTTGGCCAGACCAATCTGCATGCGGCCAATGGCAGCAAGAACGTTGTCTCGGCATTGCTGACTGCCATTGCGGTACTGATCTATGCGGCAGGCGGCCTGGTGGTTTGGCCGCAGGCGTTGTTGATGATGGTGACAGCCACGGCCGGCGGCTATTTCGGCGCGCGGCTGGCCCGGCGCATACCGGCTTCTGTGTTGCGCGCAGGCATTGTGGCCGTCGGTCTGTTGATGGCGGGCCTGTTTTTCGTGCGCGGCTGACGCTGCATCGCGCGACCGGCTGTGCAGCTGGTTGCCTTGCGCAGCGGGAACCAGTGGTCGCGCGTCGTGATTTCGTCCTCTGGTGTCATGCGCTTGCAGCTGTCCATGATGAAGGTGCCGGGGCTTGTCATCGCCGCCATGGCTGGCCGGCGTGAATATCGCCCGGTTCAGGCGGCACTGCGGGTCGCCCCTGCGCTCGACTTGAAAGTTCAAGCCGGCTTCTTTACCCGCGATGCGCGGTATGACGCAGCTGCGGTCGTACTGTCAGCGCGCGCCGGCCTGCAGCAGCATCTGCACCATCGCTTCATACCCGCGTGCGCGGGCCAGTTGCAGTGGCGTGCGGCCCTGGCTGTCGCCCAGCCTGGTGCTGGCGCCGGCGTCGAGCAAGGCAAGCAAGGTCTTCTGATGGCGCTGGCCGCCGTCGCCGAGCACGATGGACTCGATCAGCGCCGTCCAGTGCAGATTGTTGACATGGTCCAGCGGCGCGCCAGCCGCGATCAGCTGGCGCACCACGCCATCATGGCCCAGGTGCGCCGCGGCGATCAGCGCCGTGCCGTCGTAGCGACTGGTCACCAGCTTGGCGCTGGCTCCCCGGGCCAGCAACAGCCGCAGCG
>JBBKVW010000180.1:0-3934 GCA_037968655.1 Burkholderiaceae bacterium | reverse complement strand
CGGATGTTCAGCCAGTCGCCTGTCCAGCAGCTCCTGCACGAAGTCAGCGCGGACCACGCCACGCTCGACCAGGCTGCGCAGCGAATCACTCGCCATTGCCTTGAGCGCAGGGTTCTGGTTGGCCCAGACGCCGAACGGCAGGCCGAATCCCTGCTTTTTCTTGGTGATCACTGCATCGGGCAGGAATCCGCGCAGGGCTTCCTTGAAGAACCAGCGCAGTTTGAGCCCCTTGAGCTTGTAGGCTGCGGGCAGGTCGAGCGAGAAATCGACCAGTCGTGCATCGAGCATCGGGAAACCCACGTCGACTTGGGCCAGGCTGGTTGCGCCGATCACCTTTGGAAGATCGCATTCGGCCAGCGTGAAGCGCCAGTCAAACGCGAGTTCCCGATTCAACAGGCTGCGCGTTTGCGGGGCCTGCCACACCTCGCGTTGCAATTGCAAGGGCAACGCAACGTCGATCCGGGCCATCATGTTGGGCGTCAGCACTTCGGCCGGCCCGAGGCGCATGATCAGGTTGTACATCTGGGCGCGGTCCGGCATCGGCACGCGGGCCTGTTCGACATAGCTGGCGGCCTTGCGGGTTAATGGAAATTTTGCCGCTGCGCGCGTGCCCAGCAGCGGCTCCATCAGGCTGGTTCGCACGGCGTTTGGCATATGTGCATACCAGCCGAACACCCTTTGCTTGGCATAGCGGGTGTTGCCGCCAAACAGTTCGTCGCCGCCGTCGCCAGCCAGCATCTTGCTGACGCCGTCTTCGCGCGCCATCTTGGCGCAGAAATAGGCCGGCACGGCGGATGAATTGCCAAAGGGCTGGTCGAAGCTGGCTGCAACGGCGGGAATACCGACCAACAGATCGGCGGGCGTTACATAGTATTCATGGTGCTCGGTCTTGAAATGCCGCGACGCCAGGCGGGCGAACTCCATCTCGTCATAGCCCTGGGCGTCAAATCCGATCGAATAGGAGGCTGTCGTTTGGCCTCCGGCAAGGGCTGCCATGCCCGCAACCGTGGAACTGTCGGTGCCGCCGCTCAGGAAGCAGGCGGGCTTGCTCCCGTTGAGTTGGCTTGCCACTGCCTCTTGCAGTAGTTGCTTGAATTCGTCCTTCAATTCATCGAACGAACGATTCTGCGACTCGGAGAACTCTGGCAACCAGTAGGGCGCCACGGTCAGCTTGCCGTTCTCGAACAGGGCGTAGTGTCCGGGCGGTAGCCGGAATATGCCCTTGTAAATGGTGCGGGGCGACGGGATGACGTGATAGTACAAGTAGTCAAATATCGCCTGCGGGTCAACCTCGGCATGGCCCTCTGCCAGATCGTCGGCGCGCGCCGCATACTCCAGACGCCCTTGCGCCACGCGATAACACAGGCCATGAATGGCAAATCGGTCGACCGCAAGAAAGCTGCGACCGTCGGGTTCTGTCAAAGCGATGGCAAATTGCCCTGTCACGCCACGTGCTGCGGTTGCGGCATCTCTGCCTATGGTGTCTTGCCAGGCTGCCAGTGGCCCCTGCGTTTGGGCCAGCGCCCGCAGGCGGTTGTCGGAAAAAACGGGCGAGCCCAATAGCAATGGCTGGTCGGTTGCAGGCGTGCGCATGTTCAATATCAGTTGGAGGGAGTTGGCTGCGACAGCATGGATTGCATGGCCCCCGGATTATGCGCGGGGCGGCCCAGCGCCTTGCGCATGCGCGGGTGCAGATACTCACTTGTTGGATCGAGCGGGTGGCCTTGGATATGGCCGGTTTCCAGATGCTTGCCGACAAGCGAAGAGCCAGGCTTGAGGCGGTAATCGTAAGCGCCCGCGTCCTGAAAGTCCGCTGTGCTGGCGGCCAGATTGTTGCGGTAGCTCCCTGGCCCGGCAGCCTCCAGCCGACCTGCACCGACCAGGAGATTGTTGGCGGCGTGGATCGCGTCTGCGCCTGGGGCGACACGCAGAAACACGCCGTCGCGCTGCGGGGGGTTGACCAGCGTGTTGTTTGCCAGGTAGATCGCATTGCGCGGCCAGCTGTAGCCCTCCGCGCCAAAAGAGATCAGGTGGATGTTCTCCGTCTGCGGGCCCTGCTCGATGATGTTGCCAACGACGATGGCCAGCCCGCCATTGGCAAACTCCAGCTCATAGCTGGCGCTGCCGCCGGTCTCGTCGGTAAGCCGGTTGTACTGGATAAGGTTGATGGCCGCGCGGCTCTTGAGCAGATGGCCCGAACGCGCATGATGAAAATAGCAACCGGTGACCGACAGACGCCCAATGCGGCCGGCATACAGGTTGTGGTTGTGGCCGTCGGGTCTTTGGTTGTGGGCAAACTCGCTGTTGTGCACTTCGAGCACGGTGGTTGGGTCATTGCCGGTGAGCAGGCCCATTTCGTTGCGCAGGAATCGGCAGTCACTGACATGCAGCGAACCGCTTTCCAGCCGGATGCCGGCGCCGTTGCGGTCGGCCACGTTTGATTCCTCAAAGTCAAACCCTTCCACACGCATACCCTTGGCGCGCACCACCCAGGTGCCCTTGCCCTCGGCAGAAGCGCCGCCGGCCAGCAATCGCACCCTGCCACCGACAGCGCGCACCGTGACATCGTCGCGCGTCCATACGGCAACATCCCCCACGTATTCGCCGGCATCGACCTCGATCGTGAACCCTGGTCTGGCCTGGCGCGCCGCCTGGCCGATCGACCGGATGGCGCGCAGCGGCCCGACCTGCAGCAGTTCCGTCAGCTTGGGCAATACGTGTGACGCAGCATTGGCAAACGCCGCCATCCAGGGCGTTGCCAGCAAAAGCAGCCGCGTGCGATGCCCCCTCATCGCGTAGGCGGGACGGCCATCGGCTTGTCCTTGAGCGTCAGTGCAATCGTCAGCACCATGTAGAACAACAAGGCCAGGCGCGGCACATCGAGCAGGCTGTCAAACAGGCCGACGGTGCCAAACCCGATCAACCCCGCGGCCAGTGCGGGCGCCAGCGGATTGGAGTGGGCTTTGCCCACGACGAGGCGCGCAAGTGCGATCAGCACCAGCAGGCACCAGAAAAACAGCCCCAGGATGCCCTGGTCAAACAGCACATGCATGAACACGCTCTTGATGTGCCATGGCAGGTGGTGTCTGTCGCTAAAGCTGAACCAATGCGCAAGGTCGTCGGCAAAATCACCGTTGACGAGAAGGTTGCGACCATTGGCATCGCTGAGCACGAGTTGCTGCAAATCGATCGAGCGACCGCTGGTGCCGATGGCGACCGAAAAAGCCAGCAAGCGCGGGGCGTACCAGGACCCCCGCGACAGTTTGTCTCCGTGGATGGGTACGTCGATCGATTGCCATCGGTTTGGCGCCGCTTTTACCTGCAAATTGCCAACCTGGCAGCGCGCGGTATACAGCAGGTGCTTCTCGCATATCTCGAAGTGCAACTGGGCATCCAGGTCCGTTCGCACCTGGGCGCGCACGGACAACAAGGACTCGGGTGGGGCCATTCTTTGCGAGACGCGAAATAGCTCGCCCCAGCCGATGTCATGCAGGCCACTGGTCAGGCGCAGGTAGTTCCCGCCTGTGTCGTGCATCAGCCGGTAGTCACCCGGATGCTGGGTCGGATCGCCTTGCAGGAAGTAATTGGCTGGAAATCGGCCCAAGCCCTTTCCAAACCACCAGTCCGCGGGCGTTTTCAGCATTCCGACGCCGAGTTTCCAGTGCAGGATGCGGCCCTGCCAGTCACTGGCTCCGGTTTCAAAACGCTCCCGCATATAGCCGCCGCCATTGAAAACACCGATCGCAGCAAATACCAAGGCCATGGTGCATGCGACAAGCGCTTTCCAGCGCAGCCTGTCCGGCCACAGGCTTCGGCCGGTTGCGGCCGGTGCCAGCGCCAGCAGAAGACAAAGCGCAGCCGCAGTCGCCGCAGGCGTTAAGGCCTGTGAGTAGCCCCAGTGCGTGGCCACCAGTACCAGGCCTGCAGCAGTGCC
>JBBKVW010000179.1:0-3244 GCA_037968655.1 Burkholderiaceae bacterium | reverse complement strand
CTGGCACAGGTCCAGGCGGCCTTGCAGACCGGCCCGGCCATGTCGGCCTGGCGCATCTCCTGGAACGCGCCCTTGCCCAGCTGGGCGTTCGGCGCATGGCCGGACAGCAATACGAGCGGTGCCTCAGCCATCAGCGCCGTGTACAGCGCCGATACCGCATTCGCATGGCCCGGGCCACCGGTCACCAGGGCCACGCCGACCTCGCCGGCGATGCGCGCAAACGCATCGGCCATGTGCACGGTGGAGGCCTCGTGCCGGGTGTGGATCAGTGGAATGCCGGCGTCGAAGGCGGCATCGAACACCGGCATGATGTGGTTGCCCGAGAGCGTGAAGATGCGGCTGACGCCGGCCGTCCGGATGGCGTCGACGAGCGCGTCGCAGCCGCGCTTTGGATGGGATGAAGTCATAGAGCCCAGCTTAGCGCAACGCGCAGTGTTCCAATTGCGCTGCGCGCGGCAGCAATTGCCCTGCGCGCGGCAGGCTTCGCGCGGGACTTCGCCTTCCCGGCACGACGGGGAGCGACGCAACGCGACGCGATTCGACGGAACAGGAACAGGAACAGGAACAGGAACAGGAACAGGGGCAGAGGCAAAGGCAGGATATTTCAGGCGCCCTGCGCCACCTCGTCCAGGATAGTCTGCCCCGGTGCAACGCGCGTGAATTGCACCGGCTCGCGATTGATCGCCAGCGCACCGTCGCGTTGCGTAACGACGATGTAGGTCGAGCCCGGCAGCTCGCCGGTGTCCGGATGGTCCTCGCGGAAATGGGCGCCGCGCGAATCTTCGCGCGCCAGCGCCGAGGTGGCGATGACGCGGCTCACCGTGATCAGGCTGCGCAGGTTAAGCCAGTCGTGCCAGCTCAGGTTGAAGGCCCGGTCACCATCGTGCACACCGGTGCGTGCCAGCGCCGCATCAAGCCCGTCGAGCGTAGCCAGTGCGCGCTGCAGGCCCGCGGCGTCGCGCAGAATGCCGACGTCCTGCCACATGCAGTCGAACAAGGCCTCGCGGATCACTTCCAGGTCACCGGGCGTCTGGGCGAAGGGTGCCAGCTGCGCATCGACGCTGGCCGCCAGCGCGGCCTCGTCGGGCGCGCGCAATACGCCTTCACGCGCCACCCATTCGGCCATGCTGTCGCCGGCAATGCCGCCAAAGACGGTGGAGTTCGCCACGCCGTTGCCACCGAGCCGGTTGGCGCCATGGACACCGCCGGTGTCCTCGCCGGCGGCGAACAGACCGGTCAAGGCGGTGCGGCAATCGGCGTTGAACACCACGCCACCCATCATGTAGTGCGCGGTCGGCACCACTTCGACCAGGCCAGCGGCGAGATCGAAGCCGCAGTCAGCACAGCGCTCGACCATACCCTTGAACTGACGCCGCACATTCTCAGGCCCCAGGTGCTCCATCTTCAGGTAGACGCCGCCATTGGGCGAGGTGCGACCAGCGCGCATTTCGGTGTAGATCGAACGCGACACGATGTCGCGCGTGGCGCGTTCGCCACGCGGGTCGTACTGGTCCATGAAACGTTTCTGCTCGCCGTTGAGCAGGTGGCCGCCCGCGCCGCGCAGGCCTTCCTCGAGCACGGTGCCGGTCATGCGCGTGCCGGTGCCTGCGAGCAGGCCGGTGGGGTGGAACTGCACCATCTCCATGTCGCGCAAGGGCAGGCCCGCGCTCAGCGCCATCGCCAGGCCGTCCGACGTCTTGTCGCCCGATGGCGTGTGGTACTTGTACATCGTCGGCCCGCCGCCGGTGGCCAGCAGCACGGCCTTGGCCTGCACGAAAACGAAGCTGCCGTCGCGGATGTCGATCATCAGCACGCCGGCCAGCGCCTGGCCGTCTGCGGTCTTGATCAGCTCGACGGCGCGGTGCTCCTCGAGCCGGTGGATGCCGCGCGACCAGACCTGCTCGGACAGGCGGTTGATGATCTCGATGCCGGTCAGGTCACCCTTGTGCACGGTGCGATCAAACGTCTGTCCGGCAAAGGCCTTCTGGTGCACGCTGCCGTCGGGATTGCGGTCAAAAAAGCAGCCCAGTTCGTTCTCGAGCTCGTGCACGCGTTCGACCGCCTTGGTCACCAGCGTCCAGGCCAGGTCCTGATCGGATAACCATTTGCTGCCCTCGATCGTGTCCATGAAATGGCGCTCGACCGAGTCGCCCGGCGCCAGCGCCACGTTGTAGCCACCCTGCACCATGCGGGTGCAGCCGCACTTGCCAAGCAGGCCCTTGACGGCCACGGTGATGTGCATGTCGCTGGCGCGCTGATGCGCATGCAGCGCCGCGAACAGGCCGGCACCGCCTGAACCCAGGATCAGGATGTCGGTCTGCAGGCGCTTGATCGGTGTGCTCATTGGAAATCCTCGCCCTGTGGCCTTCGGTGGCAGCGCCTTGGGAGCGATCCGGTTGCGCTCACTTGATTACCGTCGCCCTGCGGGCTGCGGTGTGCGCTTGTTTGGGCGTGGCCCGGTGCGGCGCTCATGTTTGAACACCCATGCTCGCCAGCACCGCCGCGCGGCGCGCCTGCGCTGCGTCGCGCACGCCGTCGTACAGGCTGGCGCCATGGCTGTCCATCGCCACCAGCAACGGGCCGAAATCGCGGATCCGAAACTGCCACAGCGATTCCGGATTGAGGTCGTCCAGGTCGACGTCCTCGATCTGCTCGACCCAGGTGGTCTCCAGCGCCGCGGTGCCGCCGATGATGGCGAGATAGGCGCCGCCCAGATCCTGGAATGCCTGCGCCGAGGCCTCGCGCAAGCCTCCCTTGCCCACGACCAGGCGAACGCCGTATTGCTCCATCAAGGGGCGTGTGAAGCGCTCCATGCGGTCGGACGTCGTAGTGCCGACACACACCGGCTGGTAGCCGGCCGGGAACGCGTCGCTGGGCTCGACCTTGCGCACATTGGGCGCGGTGTGGATCACGGCGTGGCCGCTCAAATCAAAGCGGGTCTTGCGACCGCGATCGAACATGTGGATCTGCGTTGCATCGCGGATACCGAACAGGCGCTGCTGCAGCGTCACGGTGTCGTTCACCCGCAGCGCGCGCACCTGCGCCTCGGTTACCGGCATCGTCAATTCATGGTGGGCCATCGTGCTGCGTCCGCTGTGTCTGTCGATCTAGAAACCAAAGGCCACGCCGGCGGGCGTGATGTCGGCGCGCGCGCGGCGCGCCGAGTGGCATTGCATGTTGACCGCGATCGGGTTCATCGTGATGTGGGTCGCGGCCAGTTCGATATGCACCGCAAACGCCGTCG
>JBBKVW010000178.1:0-8469 GCA_037968655.1 Burkholderiaceae bacterium | reverse complement strand
GTAGGGGGGCTTGGCGAGCGCTTGGGGACAGAGCGTGCTTGCTTGCTGTGCGGGCCCGTGGAATCGCACTCGTTGGATAACTGACAGCCGGACAGCTGAATAGCCAAACAGCCGGACATCCGGACATCCGACGAAATGTTGGGGTCAGAGCAAAATTGCTGCGCAATTCTTGGTCTGACCCACAAGGTCTCAGAAGGGCATTTTTCCCATCCCCATCATCCCACCCAGGCGCTTCATCATCTTCATCATGCCGCCGCCTTTCATCTTTTTCATCATGTCCTGCATCTGCTCGAATTCCTTGAGCATGCGGTTGACTTCCTGCACCTGAACGCCTGCCCCCATTGCGATGCGGCGTTTGCGGGTGGCCTTGATCAGGTCAGGCTTGCGGCGCTCCTGCGCGGTCATGCTGTGGATGATGCCTTCCTTGCGCCGGATGTCCTTCTCGGCCCGGTTCATGTCGACCTGACCGGCCTTGGCAGCCATGGCCGCAGGCAGCTTGTCCATCAGGCTGGACAGGCCGCCCATCTGCTTCATCTGCTGGATCTGGCCCAGAAAATCATTGAGGTCAAAGCCTGCGCCACTCTTGACCTTGGCCGCGAGTTTTTGCGCCGCCTGCAGATCCACGCCGGAGCTGACCTGCTCGACCAGCGCGACGATGTCGCCCATCCCCAGGATGCGGCCTGCATGGCGCTGGGCATCGAATACTTCCAGCCCGTCGATCTTCTCGCTGGTGCCGGCGAACTTGATCGGCACACCGGTGACATGGCGCGCCGACAGCGCGGCGCCACCACGTGCGTCACCGTCGGTCTTGGTCAGGATGATGCCGGTCAGCGGCAGGGCCTGCTTGAACGCCGCTGCGGTGTTGATGGCGTCCTGGCCCTGCATCGCGTCGACGACAAACAGTGTTTCAACCGGCCTCAGCACCTGGTGCAGTTCCCGGATCTCGCGCATCAGCACTTCGTCGATCGCCAGGCGCCCGGCGGTATCGACCAGCAGCACGTCGAAATAGTGCTTGCGCGCATAGTCCAGCGCGGCGCGCGCAATGTCGACCGGGTTTTGTTCCGCGGTACTGGGAAACCACTCGGCGCCCGCTTGCCTGGTCACGGTCTTTAGTTGCTCAATCGCGGCTGGCCGGTACACGTCGCCGGAGACCGTCAGCACTTTCTTCTTGCGCTTTTCGATCAGATAGCGCGCCAGCTTGGCCGTACTGGTGGTCTTGCCGGAGCCTTGCAGACCGGCCATCAGGATCACCGCCGGCGGCTGCGCAACCAGGTTGATGTCGCTGACACCCTCGCCCATGGTCGCGGCCAACTCCTTGTTGACGATGCCCACCAGGGCCTGGCCGGGTGACAGCGAGCCCATCACTTCCTGGCCCAGCGCTTTCTCCTTGACCCGCGCGATGAAGTCGCGCACCACCGGCAGTGCCACGTCGGCCTCGAGCAGTGCCAAGCGCACTTCGCGCAGCATTTCGGTGACATTGGACTCGGTAATGCGGGCCTGGCCGCGCATTTCCTTGACCAGGCGCGACAGTTTTTCGGAGAGCGAAGAAGCCATGGATATCGGAGCTTGGGTGGCCGCGCTTTGGAATTGCGCAGGTAATTGCAGCAGGCGAAACGCTAAACTGTACCCATGATTTTAGCCAGCGGCTCTTTGTCGGCCCATGTCCTTGCGTGGACCGTGGCCGCCATCTATCTGCTGCCGGCATTGCTGCCTGGCGTGGGCATACGACCAGCCCGTTTATGGGTGCTGTTGGCCTGGCTCCTGCATGGCGCGCTGTTGGCTGGCAATCTGCTTGATCCGACGCCACGATTCGGCTTTGCGCCCGCCTTGTCCATGACCGTGTGGTTGGTGGGTGGTGTCTATGCGGTCGAAAGCCGCTTCTATCCGCAGTTGCGCATTCGGCGCGTCATGTGCGTACTCGCGTCGGTGTCGGTGTTGTTGCCGGTTGCGTTCCCGGGCGCGGCCCTGCATCCGGCGGCGTCGGCGTGGTTGCCCCTGCACTGGGGCCTGGGCATTGCCAGCTACGGCCTGTTTGGTGCGGCAGTCGTGCATGCCTGGTTGATGGGCCGGGCCGAGCAGCATATGCGCCAGGCAGTCGGCGCCGATGGTGGCCTGCCCTTGCTCACGCTCGAGCGATTGACCTTTCGCTTTGTCGGCGCCGGCTTTGTGTTGCTGACTGCCACACTGCTGGTGGCCCTGGTATTTGGCGAGTCTCTGTACGGACCGGGAACGGCCTGGCGGCTCAACCACAAGAGCGTGTTCTCGGTCCTGTCCTGGCTCACCATCGCAGCCCTGTTGCTGGGCCGGGCGCGCTACGGCTGGCGTGGACGGCGCGCGGTACGGGTGCTGTACGCTGGCACGGGGCTGCTCTTCCTGGCATACGCAGGATCGCGTTTCGTGATCGAAGTCATCCTGGGCCGTGCGTCATGAAATTCCTGCTGGTGTTGCTGGTGGTGCTGATCGGTGTCTGGGTCTGGCGTTCGAACCGGGCCGCCGAGCGGCCGCCCGCGCGGCCTGCCAAACCGGCTGAAGAAGGCGCGGTGGATATGGTTGGGTGTGACCTGTGCGGCCTGCACTGCCCCAGGGACGATCTGGTGGTGGGTCGCAAGGGCGTGTATTGCTGCGCGCAACACCACCAAAAAGCGGAGGCCTGAGGCCCTCGATGGCCAAGCTGCAACAGCAACCCTGGCTGGCCATGCGACTGGGCCACGACGGCAACGGGGCCGAGTCGCAAGACCCTGGTGAATTTTCGCGCCTGTGGCGTGGATTCATGACTGCACGCGTCACGCTGGGACTTGTGCTGGTTTTGCTGCAGGGCACGCTGTTTGCATTGGGCCAGTCCACTGATTTGTTGCTGACCATGCTGTGCGGCGGCTATCTTGCTGCCACGCTGGTCACGCGCTTCGCTGGCAAGCCGCAACGACTGGGCCCGACACTGGGACTGCAGTGGATGACAACCGTCGGTGCGGACGTCATCACCTTTGCGGTCCTGCAGTATGTGCAAGGCCAGTCGGGCATCAACTACTCACCCCTGTTGGCATTGCCGGTATTGTTGGCGGCGGTGCTCGGCTCCTTGCCTCTTGCCTTGGCCACGGCCGCCGGCGCCACACTGTTGCTGCTGGCCCAGGCCGGCCTGGCCGGGTTGCAATCGGGCGGTGATTCAGCCGCGTTGATTGCCCAGGCGGCGCTGAGTGGCGCCGGATATTTTGTGATTGCCATCCTGGCCAGCCAGATGTCGGCGCGCCTGGCCAGCGAGGAAGAGCGTTCGCGGCGTAGCCAGATGCTGGAGCGGGTGCAGCGTCAGGTCAATGCACTGGTGATCGAGTCCATGGCCGACGGCATCCTGGTCGTCGATGCGCAGGACAAGGTACTGGCTGCCAATCCGGCTGCCTGCAGATTGCTCGGACGCGATGCCGGCGTTATGCAGGTGCCGTTTTCGCTCAACGACGATCCTGCGTGGCAGGAGCTGGCACAGATCAATCGCCGCAGCGCGTCGACCAACCAATCGCAAAGCGCCAGCGTCGTCCTGACGCTGGCCGGCGCGGCGTCGCAGTTCACCCATGTGCAAACCCGCATCGCTGCCACCGACGACGAAGCGCCGGACCGCCTGTGCGTGATGTTCGTGCAGGACCAGCGCGAAGTGGAGGCCCGCATGCGCACCGAAAAGCTGGTCAGCATGGGCCGGATGTCGGCCGCCGTGGCCCATGAGATTCGCAATCCGCTGGCAGCGATCGTTCAGGCCAACGCCTTGCTGGACGAAGAGGTGGCCGACCCCAGGCTCAAGACCCTGATCCGGATGGTCGAAAAAAACGCCAATCGGCTCGAGCGCATCGTTGACGAAGTGCTCAATATCTCGCGGCTGCAGAGCCGCGGTGGTGATCTCGGGCCATCCAGCGTGCGCCTGGATACGGCCGTGGCGCAGATATGCATGGACTGGACGCAGCAAAGCGCGCGGGTCGGCAAACCGGTGACCGCGTTGCACGCCGGTACGGCTGCAGTGGCGTTTGATGCGGAGCACCTGCGTCGCGTGCTGATCAATCTGCTGGACAACGCCAGTCGCTATGCCGGGGGCGGCGACGAATCGATACAGGTATTCACCGACCGCCGCGCGGCGGGTCAGTTGTCAATGGCGGTGTGGAGTGATGGAAAGCCGATGGAGCCTTCGGTCGAACGGCATTTGTTCGAACCGTTTTTCTCCTCGGAAAGCCGATCCACCGGATTGGGGCTTTTCATATGCCGCGAGCTCTGCGAGGGCCACGGTGCAGCGATCGGATTTGCGCGCACCGCGCGCCAGGCTGGCGGCAAGCGGGTCGACGGCAATGAGTTTCACGTCCATTTCGCAACAACTGCGTCTGACAGAATGCGAACCTGACCATGACTGCACGACCTTCCCTGAGCGATGTCCATGTCCTCGTCGTGGACGACGAGCCGGATCTGCGCACCTTGTACGAACTGGCCTTGCTGCGTGAGGGCTACCAGGTGGTGGGTGTCGGCGATCTTGCGCAGGCCAGGGAGTTGCTGGTGGCGCAGCGATTCGATGTGGTCATCACCGACATGCGCCTGCCCGACGGTCTGGGCATCGACCTGTTGCACAGCCTGCGCGAGGAGCACCGCAGCGAGCGCTGCGTCGTCATCACGGCCTATGGCTCAGCCGACAACGCGGTCGAGTCGCTCAAGGCCGGCGCCTTCGACTATTTGACCAAGCCGGTCGATATCCAGCAGTTTCGTGCCGTCATCGCATCGGCGGTGCAGGGTGCGCGCAATGCCGCGGTTGCCGGGCGACGCCACAACGCAGGAACCAAGCCCCATGAAGGCCACAACCGACGCAAGACGGACACCGTGCCTGGCATCGGTGAGGCGGCATTGCAGCGCCTGATCGGCGATTCGCTCGTGATGCGCCAGGTCAAGGACAGGGTGGCCAGGGTGGCCCGTTCGATGGCACCGGTTCTGGTCAGTGGCGAATCAGGCACCGGCAAGGAACTGGTCGCACGCGCGCTGCATGCAAACAGCCACCGATCCGGCGGGCCGTTGGTGGCCGTCAATTGCAGCGCCATTCCGGAGCATCTGCTGGAAGCCGAGTTCTTCGGCTCGCGCAAGGGCTCCTTCACCGGCGCGACCCATGACCGCGACGGATTCTTCCAGGCGGCGCGTGGCGGCAGCCTGTTTCTGGACGAGATAGGCGACCTGCCGCTGGCCATGCAGTCCAAGCTGCTGCGCGCCATCCAGGAACGCAGCGTGCGCTGCGTCGGCGCAACGCAGGAAGAGCCGGTCGATGTGCGCATCATCAGCGCGACCCACCGCGACCTGGCCGCCGATGTCCTAAGCGGTCGTTTCCGCCAGGACTTGTACTACCGGCTCAATGTGATCGACATCCAGATCCCGCCCCTGCGCGATCGCCTGGACGACCTTCCGGCACTGTGTGCCAGCCTGCTGGCCCGCATTTCCGCCGAGTCGGGCGTCGCGGTACCGAACCTGTCGCCCAGCGTGCTCGAGCAGATCTGCCTTGCGCCGCTCAAGGGCAATGTGCGCGAACTGGAAAACCTGCTGCACCGTGCGGTCGCACTGAGCGAGGGCAACGATCTGCAGGTGGACATCCTGAGCGAGCAGACCATGCCGGCGCCGCTGTCGGCGCCATCGATGGCGGCCGCGCTTGGCCCGGTCGAGGTGCCGGCCACGGCGCCGGCTGCCCTGGCTGCGATTCCAGACAACCTGCAGGAGCACCTGGATCGCCAGGAGCGCGACATCCTGGTGCGGACCCTGCGTGAAACCGGCTTCAATCGCACCGCAGCGGCAGCGCGACTGGGATTGAGCCTGCGCCAGATGCGATACCGGATCGCCCGACTGCAGATCGACGAACCCGCAGACCCGACCCATCCGGATGACGGAAATTGAACCGGGCGCGCGCCCCCGCGATCCTGCCAGTCTGTGGGACCAGGGCTGGTACCGGTTTGCCCGTCACGTGCAGTCGCCCAATTGCGGCGAGCGACCCGATGGCTGCGTGATCGATCTGGTGGTGCTGCATTCGATCAGCCTTCCGCCCGGCCAGTACGGTGGCGATGCGGTTCGGCAGTTGTTCACCAACACGCTGGACTGGGACGCCCATCCCTATTACCAGGCTATTCGGGGTCTGCAGGTGTCGGCGCATTTTTTTGTCGAGCGCACGGGTGCACTGTGGCAGTTCGTTGCTTGTGACGCACGGGCCTGGCATGCGGGCACGTCCTGCTACCGCGGACGCGACAACTGCAACGACGATTCGATCGGGATCGAGCTCGAAGGCATCGAGGGTGGCGTGTTCGAAGCGGCGCAATATGAAACCGCGGCGGCCTTGTGCGCGGCGATTGGCGTGCACTATCCGATCGCGCATGTGGCCGGGCATGAGCATATAGCGCCAGGACGCAAGTCGGACCCGGGAAGTGGCTTTGACTGGGTCCGATTGCAATCGGAGTTGGGCTGGCCAGAAGAATATTTTCCAGCCGGAAATGTAAAAGTTTTGGATCGGTAGCAGACCCTTTGATCGCCGCATGTCAGTACATGCCGCAGTCGCGTCCAGCAGTGAAGCGACAAGAGATCAAGTCTGATGCGGCCGCCAGCGGCAAATCCGATTGCGGGTCGCATGTGCGCAGGATTTCACCGATGCGACATGCGTCGCGCAAGGCCTGTCGCGGCATTGCAGTTCGTGACCGGCAAAGCAGACCATGCTGCGTGTCCGGCCGAGTCTGAAGGCCTGCGTCCGTGGCATGCGCGATACACTACCGGTAGTGGCTTGTCATCTGTACTGGCCCCATATATAGTGTGTGCTGGTCGCGCAATCGGCTTGCCGCACACGAGCATGCGCAAGCCGCCAGCAAGCCGAAACACACCAAAAAAATTCAGTCCACGAGACGAGGAAAACAATGCAGATTGCCCTGAACACGCCCAATTCGTCCAACGCAGGTGTTGCAGCCGCTTCCAGAATGGATTCTGCGCAAGCACCCAGCGCCAGCACGCTGTCCCAGTTCCAGATCATCCGGCGCAATGGCGCCGTCGTCCCATTCGAGCCGAACAAGATCGCCGTGGCGATGATGAAGGCCTTCCTGGCCGTGCATGGGACCCAGGGCGCCGCGTCTGCCAGCGTGCGCGAGATGGTCGACAAATTGACCCAGGTCGTCACCCGCGCCCTTGTGCGCTCGCGTCCCGGAGGCGGCACCTTTCATATAGAAGACGTGCAAGACCATGTGGAACTCGGCCTGATGCGTGGTGGCCATCATGAGATCGCACGCGCCTATGTGCTGTACCGCGAAAAGCGTTCGCAAGAGCGCGCGCGCAGCAAGGAGCAGGAAGCGCCAAGGGCCCCGCAGTTGCATGCGATCGACAAGGGGCAGCGCGTGCCTTTGGATATCGAGCGCCTGCAGGGCCTGATCCGATCGGCTTGCGAAGGCCTGGGGCCGGACATACGCTTTGAACCCATCATGGCCGAGACGCTGCGCAATCTGTATGACGGCGTGCCGATGGACGAGGTCTACAAGGCCTCGGTGCTGGCGGCGCGGACCCTGATCGAGAAAGATCCGGACTACACCTATGCCACTGCGCGGCTGTTGTTCCACACCATCGCGAAGGAGGTGCTGGGCCAGGACGTGCCGCAGTCGGAGATGGGCCAGGCCTATGTCGAATACTTTCCGCAGTTTGTGCGCAAAGGCGTCGATGCCGAGTTGCTCGACGAGCGCCTGCTGCAGTTCGATCTGAAGCGCCTGGGCGCGGCGCTCAAGCCCGAGCGCGACCTGCAGTTCGATTACCTGGGCCTGCAGACCCTGTATGACCGCTATTTCCTGCACATCAGCAAGACCCGCATCGAATTGCCGCAGGCCTTCTTCATGCGCGTGGCCATGGGCCTGTCGCTCAATGAGATCGACCGCGAGGCGCGCGCGATCGAGTTCTACGAGGTGCTGTCCTCGTTCGACTTCATGTCCAGCACGCCGACGCTGTTCAACAGCGGAACCCTGCGTTCGCAGTTGTCGTCCTGCTACCTGACCACGGTGCCCGACGATCTGGACGGCATCTACGAGTCGATCAAGGAAAACGCACTGTTGTCCAAGTTTGCCGGCGGCCTGGGCAACGACTGGACGCGCGTGCGCGCACTTGGCTCGCGTATCAAGGGCACGAACGGCGAATCGCAGGGTGTGGTGCCTTTCCTCAAGGTGGTCAACGACACCGCGGTGGCGGTGAACCAGGGTGGCAAGCGCAAGGGCGCGGTTTGCACCTATCTGGAGGCCTGGCACCTGGACATCGAGGAGTTCCTGGAACTGCGCAAGAACACCGGCGATGACCGTCGGCGCACCCATGACATGAATACGGCCAACTGGATTCCCGACCTGTTCATGCGCCGGGTCATGGAAAAAGGCAGCTGGACGCTGTTCTCGCCGTCCAACGTGCCCGACCTGCACGACAAGTTCGGCGCCGATTTCGAACGCGCCTACGTTGCCTACGAAGAGC
>JBBKVW010000177.1:0-10554 GCA_037968655.1 Burkholderiaceae bacterium | reverse complement strand
ACGGATAGGTGCGGGCCACGTCGATGCGGGAATGGTCCAGGTGGGTGTATCCATCGGTCATCCAGTCGGCGACCAGCTTGCCCACGCCGGGAGCGTCCTTCACCCACACGGCTTCGGCGTACCACAGGCCGCGCACCTTGGACGACTCGCCAATCGAGGGGTTGCCGTCGGTGGTGACCTGCAACAGGCCGTTGAAGGAATGTTTCTCGTCGTAGCCCAGTTCGGACAGGATGGGCGTCAATTCGATGGCCCGCTCCAGCGGCGCCATGATCTGCTCCAGTTCCAGGTCGCGCTGTGACGGCGACAGGCGGGCCTGTTCTTTTTCCAGCAAGTCGCGCGGGTGGCACATGCGCGGGTTCTTTTCTTCGTAGTAGCCCCATTCGATCTGGCCGCCTTCGGGCGTCTTGGGGTCCCCGGTGTCGCGCAGGTAGGCCGAGTTGCCCTGGTCGCGCAGCAGCGGGTAGCCGATGTCCTTGCCGGTGCCGGCAAATTCCAGATACGGTTTGAAGAACGTGAGCGGGTGGTCCACCGGCATGATGGGCAGGTCTTCACCGGCCATGCCCGCAATCAGGCGCCCCCACAAGCCGGCGCACACCACCACATGGTCGGCGGCGATATAGCCTTTGGTGGTCTCGACGCCCTGGATACGGCCGTTCTCGATGCGCAGCCCGGTGCACGCCGTGTTGGCAATCGAGCGCAGCTTGCCAGAGGCTACGGCGGCGTCCACCAGCTCGCCTGCCACCATCTGCGAACGCGGCTTGACCAGGCCGGCATCCGGATCCCACAGGGCGCCCTGGATCATGCTTTCCTCGAGCAGCGGGAATTTGGCCTTGGCCTGCGCCGGAGTGATCATCTCCACCCGGTTGCCGAAGGCCTTGCCCGAGGCCACGCGGCGCTGGAGCTCCTGCATGCGCTCTTCGTCACCCACGCGCGCCACCTCCAGGCCGCCGATGCGCTCGTAGCGGCCCATCTTGCCGTAGAAGTCGATGCTGTATTTGGTGGTGAAGATCGTCATCTGATCGTGCATCGTGTTGAAGCAGAAGTCGGACGCGTGTGCGGTGGAGCCCACATCGGTGGGGATCGCGGATTTGTCGATGCCGACAATGTTGTCCCAGCCGCGTTCGATCAGGTGGTGCACCACCGCCGCCCCCACGATGCCGCCCTGGCCAATGATGACAACCTTGGCTCGTTCAGGAAATGAGGACATTTGCGCTAGCTCCTAAGAAAATTGGATGGCACCAGGGGGAGCGTGCCAGGAATGCGCACACCCACCCAGATAGTCGGACGGGGGCACAGTGGTTTCAGCCCACGCGGGGTGACGGGCTCTGCCATTGCAACTGCCGCTTCTTCATTGCCATCGATGTGACCTCAAGGCTTCGGCAAGCGTCCGGCGGGCGCGTCTTGACGCCGATGGTGTTGGCAACCCCGCCACCAATGACGACGAGCCGTGCATGCGTTCTCATGATTTCCCGATTTCTGAAGGTTTCACTGGCAGTTGCGCCGCATGGCAACCGCCCAGAGTGTATTGGTGCTCAATGGGCGCGCGGCTCCAATTGCGACTGTGGCTGGCGCAGGCGCGCCAAGCCCGAACGGGCTCCACTCAACGCTCCGGCCAGTGCTCAGCCGTGCTTGCGGCCGACGATAAACTGCACGCCCGTGGCACCACTGCACTCGGTGTGCTCGCAGTCACGCGCCAGGGTAAAAATGTCGCCAGCGTGGTAGGTCGTTTTGTGGCCCGCCACACCCAGGGTGATGTCGCCTTCGGTGACCAGGGCTTTGACGGCGAAGGGATGGCTATGCGGCCCTACGTCAGAACCGCCCGGCAGGGACTTGGACAGTACTTCATCGAATCCGTCGGTACGCAACTGACGTGCAAATTCCTGTGCGTTCATGGTGTTTGCGCAAAGAGTCATGTGAAGCGTTGAAATCTACACCTTGGCGCAAACGCTTGGCGCCGAAGGGGCTGGCGGGTCAGGTTCTCAGGTCCCCGGCCCGCCTGCGTATCAGTTCTTGGCGACGTTGGCCCGTTCGGCCAGGTAGATCTCGACCCGGCGGTTCTGCGCGCGGCCGTCTGCCGTTTCATTGGTGGCGACCGGCTCGCGTTCGCCACGGCCATCGATCACCACCCGGCTCGGGCTCACGCCACGGGCGGACAGATAGTCGCGGGTCGACTGGGCGCGCTGCATGGACAACGGGTCGTTGACCGTATCCGAACCTACGTTGTCGGTGTGACCGATGATGCGCACCTCGGTATTGGGCTGGCCAGACAGGCCGCTGGCGAACTGGTCCAGGATGGGACGCAGGTTGGGCTTGATGTCGGAGCGCCCCGAATCAAAGGACACGTCGCTGGGAATCTGCAGCTTGAGCTGGTTGTCCTGCGTCTGCGTAACTGCCACGCCGGTACCCTGGGTGGCGCGCTCCATCGCCGCTTTCTTGTCGGCCATGTGCTTGGACCACACATAACCGCCGGCCGCGCCGACCGCACCACCGATGACCGCGCCTTTGGCACCGCCACCGATCAGGGTGCCGGCTACAGCACCGACGCCGGCTCCGATAGCGGAGTCGCGCTGGGTCTTGCTCATGTCGGCGCAGCCGCCGAGCAATAACGCTGCAGCGCTCATGGCGACAACCAAGTTACGCGCGGGAAAAGGTGAATGGATCATGGTGACATCCTTGTTTGGAAAATTTTGCTGCCCCGATTTTGATCCTATCAGCCAGCTTGGCACAGCGGAAGAAGCCCTGACGCAATGTAAGAAATCAGGCCGTCGCACGGGATTACGGCGCCCGATTCGGGCCCTGCGCACCCAGCGCTTCCAGAGCCGACCCGACCCGTCGACTGTCGCGGCATGGCGCTGCGCGAGGGCAAAGGACACGGCCCCGGCCAAACATTGCAATCAATGTCACATTCGCTCACTATTTCAGGGCGTCGCTTGCTTGCAAAGGCCCGTCAGCGTTCGATCACCCGGCGGGCAAATCGCTCCAGGTAGTCCAGCAGCCCCCCGGCCCCCCGAACCGCGGCGGCTTCGTCGGCGCAGGCAATGCCTTCGGCCAGCTCCATGTGTGCCCGGGCGCCCTCGCCCATTTCGCCTTCATCCTGATAGGCGTACCAGAAGCGCCGGCACTGCACGACCAGTGGAACGACGCAGTTGACGGCCGACCTGTTCTCGCTGGCCTGATGATTGACCAGATCGAGTTCATGGTCGGCGCGCATGTAGTCATGCAGGCTCCCGCGCGCGGCGGCCTTGACCATACGCTCGGCACACCGCACGAGATCCTTGCGCTGCCCGGCGCTGGCCCGTCTGGCCGAACAGGCGGCGATCAGCTGTTCGAGCACACGCCGGGTCTGGATCACATCGAGGTACTCGGCCAGGTCGATCTGCGAGACCACCAGCCCGCGCCGCGGCTGCTGCACGATCAGTCCGCTGGACACCATGCGCAGCAGCGCTTCGCGCACCGGCGTGCGTCCCAGGCCCGATTGCTGCACCAGCTCGGCCTCGACGACCGGGCCGCCCGGTTCGAGTTGCAGCGTCGAGAACAGCACTTCGATCGCATCGTAGGCCTGGTCGGCCGCCCTGCGCTTGGGCGTTCCCCGTTTGACGGCTGCGGCTTTTGACGAGAGCTTCATGGCGCTTGATCAGCGCTGCCGACACTGACGCATACGATGGATGGCGTGCGGCGTCAGACCAGGAACCGGCAGCATCCGGCGCAATCGGAGGTGGCACGCCACGGGCAGCGGCGTTGGCGGCATTGCCGGGTTTGCATCACGGAACCGACTGGTACTTGGCCGGCCGCGTGGCCAGTGCCTTGGCAACTACTTGTTCGATGACTGCCCGCTCCTCGCCCACCAGCGGCAGGCGCGGCCGGCGCATGTGCTCGGTGCCGACGCCCACCAGCACATCGATGAGCTTGAGGTTCTGCACCAGCTTGGTGGAGACATCCAGATGCAGCATCGGCGTCATCCATTGGTACAGGACGAGCGCGTCAGCGAATTTGCCGGCCTTGATCAGCTCATACAGGGCAACGGTTTCGCGCGGGAAGGCGCAACCGACGCCGGCCAGCAGGCCGTCGCAGCCCAGCGTCAGGCCCTCGAAGGCCAGATCATCCACGCCCAGGAACAGCTGATAGCGATCGCCCAGCAGGTTGCGCAGATCGGTGATGCGGCGGGTGTCGCCACAACTCTCCTTGATCGCGGCAATCCACTCGCAATCTGCCAGTTCAGCCATGTGCTCGGGCTTGAGATCGACGCGGTAGGCGATCGGGTTGTTGTAGATCATGACGGGCTTTTGCGCCGCATTGGCCATCGCCCGCACATTGGCCATCGCCTCGCGCGCGTCGGCCACGTAGATGACCGAAGGCATGACCATGAAGCCGGCCACGCCGAGCGCGTTGCCGCCCTCGATGAAGCGCAGCGCCTCGCGCGTGCTGGTCTCCGAGACGTTGGCCAGCACGGGCACACGGCCGGCACTGGCTTGCAGTGCAATCCGGGTCACCTCGAGCTTTTCTTCCAGCGTCAGGGTGCTGGCTTCGCCCAGCGAGCCGCATGTGACCAGTCCGTGAATGCCATTGCGAATCTGGAAATCGATATGCCGGGCCGTGCCCTCGGCGTCAATGCGCTCGTCGGCGTGGAACTTGGTGGTAATGGCCGGAAAAATACCTTGCCAGCGGGGGTTTTGCACGGGCGACTCCTTTGGTTGCAAACGGTTTTGTGGCGCTGCAGCCGGGAAGATTCGGCCGCATATAAGTATATTGTAAATATATTTATACTGTCAATGCCGGCTGGCGAATGCGGCCATGTGAAACGCGGCATGGGCCGGTTCATAGCGCAGGGCGGTGGCGATCGGGCAGGCGCGCCGCGCCAGGCAACCCTTGTGCATGCAGTCGCTACCAGCGGCGCTGTGCAGATGGCCGGCGCAGGCGTCGACGGCATAGCTGCCGTTGCCAAACGCAGTGACCGGGCAAGCCGACAGACAGGGCTGGCCGTCGCAGGACAGGCAGATCTCGGCGTTGGCGGCCACTGGCGTCGCGGCGCGGGAAAAATCTCGCGCGTCCGCCTCCAACAATCCGGGCAAGACCAGCGCAAACCGGTAGGCGTGCCACAGTCCCCACTGCGGATGTATCTGCAGCAGCAAGGGGCTGCTCTGCAAGGGCTCGGCGCGCCGTGCCCACTGCTGAAACGGCGCATACGGCGGGCCGTCGGACGGATAGACCGCGACACCGCCGTGCACGCGCGCCAAGGCGTCGCCAATCGACTGGCTCCAGCGGTCCATCGCATCGGGCAGGCCGTCGGAAAAAAACCGCGAGTTTGAGAACGCCGGCCAGCATTCGGAGCCGACCTGCCCCACCATCCATACAACGGCCGCTGGCGCGCCTGCGGGGAGGACGGGAAGTCGGTCCTGCGGGGTCACCAGCCAGCCACCGCGCAGGCGCAGGCCGTGCGCCGCCAATGCCGTTTCAAGCGACTTGCGCGAGGCCTGCATCGGAATCGGCATCGGCGCGGCGCAGCAGATCAGAGCGGGTCAAAGGTGGTCCGCTTGCCGTCGCGGTAACGCGCGCCTCGAAGAACATGCTGCCGTCGATGTCGTTGTCGACCCGGTTGTCCAGTTGGCTCAGCACCACGCTGGCGCGGGCGGCACCAGCGTGCAGGGCCTGCGCCAGCGCGTCGGCACTGGCCAATTGCTGGGAATGCGCAATGGCTGGCGCCAGGGTGTCGAAATCACGCGGCCCGGTCGGCGCAAAGACCCGGAACACGCCGCGCACCGGCTGCGTCACCGTCATATGCACGCGTTGCGATACCTGGCCCAGCACTGCACCAACTGCATTGGCAACCTCGGCATGGGCCGGCAGCCGCAGGGACATGCCCAGGCCGCGCGCCACGTCGGGGTAGTAGCTGGCCGCCGGCGCGCCGACTGCCACCAGCGGCAGCTGCGGCGCAAAGCGCAGGCTGAACACCGATGCCGGCGCAGCGCCACCGTGCGCCGGCTGCATCGCCATTGTCGCCAGCAGAATGGCCACCTTGCCGGCATTGGCTTCATTCATCTGGCCGGCGTCGTTGAGCCCGGCCTCGATCAGCTTCTGGCTGATGGTCGCGATCACCTTGTCCACCACCTGGCGCGCGGGCCCGATTGCGTCGCCCAGCACCCAGGTGCCCAGGCCGTACAAGTGGCGCATCTGGCGTGCCCAGATGCGCGCGCCCAGCACGGCAGCCTGCGTATTCCAGTGCGTGGACAGGCCCAGCACATGGGCCGCGTCGCTGGGCGTGAAGCCGCTGTAGATCGCCAGCCCCTTGCGCTCGAGCCGCGCAATCGCCTTGGCCAGCGGGCGGTCATCCATATTGGCCTGCTCCAGGTCGACCGGGCCCTTGGCCAGGCGCTGCCAGGCCAGCATTTCGTCGTCCAGCAGGCGCGACAGCATCGCCTGGTCGGCCTGCAGGCGCTGCGCAAAGCGGATCTGGCTGGCATGTGGCACCTGGCCCTGCTGACGTTCCAGCACCGGCAGCACCCAGGGATGCTGGTGCGCCAGCAGGCTGAGCGGCAGCACGCGGCGCGGTCCTATCACCAGGCCTTCGCCGCCGCCAAAGCGCACCTCGCTGTCGCCGCCCAGGCCGATCGCGTAGACCTTGACCGCCTCGACCATCGGACGCCACTGGCCCACCATGGCACCGTCAAAACTCAGCTCGGGCTGACCGCCACGCACCACCGCGATGTCGGTCGTGGTGCCGCCCATGTCGGCGACGATGGCGTCGGCATGGCCGCTGAGCGCGCAGGCGCCCAGCACGCTGGCCGCAGGGCCCGACAACACAGTGCCCACCGGACGCCTGAGCGCACGCGCCACATTGACCAGGCTGCCGTCGCCCTGCACCATCATCAGCGGGGCATCGATCCGATGCAGGGCCAGGGTCTGGCGCACCGATTCGATCAGGGCCTTTACGTGCGACACCATGCGGGCATTGAGCGCGACCGTCAGCGCCCGGCGCGGCGCGCCCAGGCTGGAGGCCAGTTCATGCCCGCAGGTCACCGGTCTGTCGCACAGCTCTTGCACCAGGGCACGTATCTGCAGTTCATGTTCCGGATTGCGCACGCCGAAACTGGCCGAAATCGCAAAGGCAGAAACCCGTGGCGCCTGGCGTTCGATCGCGGCGCGGGTCTGCGCCTCGTCGATCGGCAGCAGCGCGAAGCCACCCGCGTCATGGCCGCCGGGCAAGGACACGATGGCGTCCATGCCCAGCAGTTCGACCAAGCCGCTGGACTTGATCTGCGCCGCGTCATAGCCGGCCAGCAGCACGCAGACCGGCGCACCCTTGCCTTCGACCACCGAGTTGGTGGTCAGCGTGGTGGACAGCGATACCAGTTCGACGTCGGCCAGCAGCGCCGGCGGCAATTGATCCAGCGCGCCGCCGATGCCGACGGCCAGGTCAAACGCCGTGGTCAGGCTCTTGGCCGAGGCGACGACCTGGCGTGCGGCGTCGAGCAGCACCGCGTCGGTATAGGTGCCTCCGGTGTCGATGCCCAGGCTGTACGGCATGGCTATGCAGGTCGCACGAACGCGGCGGCGTCAGTGGCTCAGCTGCCCGCCTCGCACAACCAGCGCACCAGATAGTCGGCAAAGCTGCGCCGCACGGTGATCTCGTACTGGATGCCGGCATACAGGCACAGCACGGTCGCGCCGGCCTTGGCAATATGGGTCTGCGCCAATGCGCCGGTACCGAATGCGCGCGGATGCAGGTCCAGCGGACAGCCGCGTGCCAGCAGGTCGGGGCTGCCGGGGCCCTGCAGCATCAGGGTGGTGTTGCCATGGCCGACGTCGACCACGGCACTGTGCAGGCCGACCAGCGCTTGCTGCATGGCGGCGGCCACCGCGTCGCCCTGTCGGTCGCGCAGCTTGAGCAGCCATTCATCCGGACCCAGCCACAGCAACTGGCGTTGCGGATCAATGCTGGCGGTGTTGGCCTGTGTCGGCAAATGCATGCCGGTGGTCTCCAGCACGACCTGCACGAAGCGCGGGTTGGAGGCGTCACCGCGCAGGTTGAGCATGTCGACAAAGGGTATCTCTGCCAGGCTGCAGGGATGGCCATCGACCTGCAGGTCACGGGTGTGGCGGCCCAGCGCGCTGGCCAGCGGACTGTGCAGTACGGCGTCATGCATGGAGACGTTTTCCTTCCGGATCGTAGAACACCGGGCTGCAGACGGTGGCCGCAACATGGCGCCCGTCAGCCAGGGCGGCATGGATCTTCTGGCCCATGCGCTGCTGGCCCGAGCGCACCACGGCCATCGCGATCGAGCGCTCGAGCGTCGGGCTGAAGTAGCTCGAGGTCACATGGCCGATCATCGGCACCGGTGGCCGTGATCGTTTGGATTGCTCGGTCAGCTGCGTGCCCTCGGGCAACACCAGTTTGGCATCGTCGGTCATCAGGCCGACCAGCTGTTTGCGATCGGCGCGCACGGTGTCGCTGCGGGTCAGCGAACGACGGCCCAGGAAGTCCTTGGTCTTGGACACCATGGCGCCCATGCCCAGGTCATGCGGCGAGATCGAGCCATCGGTTTCCTGGCCAACGATGATGTAGCCCTTCTCGGCGCGCAGCACATGCATGGCCTCGGTGCCATAGGGCGTGATGTCGAATTCCTTGCCCGCCTCCATCAGCGCGTTCCAGACATGCGCTCCGGCGTTGGACGGCACATTGACCTCGAAACACATCTCGCCCGAAAAGCTGATGCGCATGATGCGCGCCGACACGCCGGCCGCCTTGGCCGTGCGCCAGCTCATGAAGGGAAACGCCTCGTTGGACAGGTCGATATCTGTCAACACCTTTTGCACCACCGCGCGGCTTTGCGGGCCGACCACGGCAAAGGTCGACCAATGGTCGGTGACCGAGGCCATGTAGACCTGCATGTCGGGCCATTCGGTCTGCACCCAGCGCTCGAGCCAGCCCAGCACCCGGGCCGCGCCGCCGGTGGTGGTAGTCATCAAGAAGTGGTTCTCGCCCAGGCGGGCGGTGACGCCGTCGTCGAACACCATGCCGTTCTCGTCCAGCATCAGGCCGTAGCGGCATTTGCCCACTTCCAGCTTGAGCCAGGGGTTGGTATAGACCCAGTTCAGCAGCTTGGCCGCATCGGGGCCCTGGATGTCGATCTTGCCCAGCGTGGACGCATCGAGCATGCCGACGCCCTTGCGCACCGCCAGAACTTCGCGGTTCACCGCCTTATGCAGGTCTTCACCGGGCTTGGGGAAATACCAGGGCCGCTTCCACTGGCCGACGTCCTCGAACAGGCAGCCTGCGGCCACATGCATCTCATGCGGGCTGGTCTTGCGCGCCGGGTCGAACAGCTCGCCGCGCTCCAGGCCGGCAAAGACTCCAAACGAGACCGGCAGGTAGTTGGGTCGGAAGGTGGTGGTGCCGACCTTGTCAATTGACTTGCCCATGGCTCGGGCAGCCAACGCCATGCCGTTGATGTTGCCCAGCTTGCCCTGGTCAGTGCCAAAACCCATTGCGGTGTAGCGCTTGATGTGCTCGATCGACTCGAAGCCTTCGCGGATCGCCAGTTCGATGTCGCTGGCCGACACATCGTTCTGATAGTCGACAAAGGCCTTGGGGCGGCGCGACAGCGGCTCGCCGGTTTCGGCGATCCAGAACCGGCCGGTTGGCTCGATGGCGCGCTCGTCGACTGCATAGGCCACGGCCTTGCCGGCAAAGCCGGCCAGCTTGGCCGCAGCGGAACCGGCCAGGCTGCCCTCGTCCATGCACGATCCCAGACTGAACGTCGCGTTGCAGGCGCCGACGCTGAATTGTTGTGGCATCGCGGCGCCGGGCTTGAAACATATCAGCTCGTCGTCCCAGCGCGCCTTGCCACCCGAATGCGAATACAGGTGGATAGCCGGGTTCCAGCCGCCCGCCATGCCGAGCGCGTCGCATGGCAGTTCGCGCTGCGCGCCGCTGGCCTTGTCGCCATCCATTTGGCACACCACCAACGCCGACACCGTGGCGCCGCCTTTGGCCTGCACCGGCACGAAGCCGCGCAGCACCGTGATGCCGTCGGCCTGCGCCTTGTGGGCCCGGCTGCCGCCCAGCGGTTCACCGGCGCGGGTATCGACCACCGTGACCTTGGCCCCGGCAGCCGCCAGCAGGCGGGCGTCCGAATAGGCGCTGTCGCAACTGGTGGCAATGACGATCTGGCCACCGACCCGCACGCCGTAGAGTTCGGCATAGTCGGCCATGGCCGAGGACAGCATCACGCCGGGCAGGTCGTTGTTGCCAAACACCATCGGACGCTCGTGTGCGCCGGTGGCCAGGATCACCTGGCCGGCGCGCACGCGCCACATGCGCTCGCGAAAACCGCTGCGCTCGGCCAGCGGCAGATGGTCGCTCAGCGATTCGCGGATGGTCAGGAAGTTGTGGTCATGGCAGCCAAATACCACGCCGCGGCGGATGATGCGCACTTCGGGCATCTGCGCCAGTTCGCGCTCGGCATCCTGCACCCACTGGCGCGCCGACTTGCCGTTGATGGTGCCCAGCTCACGGTGCGCGCCGCCGCCCAGGTGGGCGCCCAGTTCGGCCAGGAC
>JBBKVW010000176.1:0-4274 GCA_037968655.1 Burkholderiaceae bacterium | reverse complement strand
GAGATGTCGATGGCCATGATCGACGACGGCCCGATGTACCAGGCGGTCGCCAGTGGGCTGTGCACCAAGTTCGACGACACCGGTTCGATCAAGGAGCTGTATCCGAACGCCCGCATGGTCGGTGACAAATCGGTCGGCATCGGCTTCATTGCTACCGGCCTGGCCTACAACAAGGAAGTGTTCGCCAAGAACGGCTGGAATGCGCCGACCTCCTGGCAAGATCTGACTGACCCGAAATACAAGCAGAAGGTCGTCATTCCACCGATTTCAAATGGCTATGGATTGTTGACGCTGGTGATGATGGCCAAGCTCAATGGTGGTGGCGAGAACAATATCGAACCCGGTTTCGAGGTGATGACCAAGAAGGTGGCGCCCAACGTGCTGGCATGGGAACCATCACCGGGCAAGATGGCCCAGATGCTGCAGACCGGCGAGGCGGCACTGGCCGTCTGGGGCAACGGACGGGTGCAGGCGGTCGTGGACCAGGGCGCGCCGGTCGAGTTCGTGTATCCCAAGGAGGGCGCGGTCGTGATCATGGTTGCTGGTTGCGTGGTCGAAGGTGGTCCGCAGACCAAGCTCGGTCAACAGTTCCTGCAGCATGTCGTGTCTGCTGAAACACAGGCCCAGCTGGCCATGGCCTCGGGTTTCGGACCGGTCAACAAAACCACCAAGCTGTCGCCTGAAATCGCCAAGAAGGTCGTCTTCGGACCGGAAAAAGTCAACGCGCTGGTGGCGCCCAATTACGACGTGATCAATGTCAAGCGGGCCGAGTGGACCAACCGCTGGAACCGCGCAGTCGAAAAGTAAAAAAGACGATTGATCGGGCCAGGAGCTGAATGATGAGTTTTCTCGAATTACAGGGCCTGGCCAAGCGCTACGGCGATTTCACTGCCGTCAGCGACTGCAGCCTGTCGGTGGCCAAGGGCGAGTTCGTCTGTTTGCTGGGGCCTTCGGGTTGCGGCAAGACGACGATCTTGCAGATGGTCGCCGGCTTTACGCCACCCAGCACTGGCCGGGTCATTCTGGACGGAAATGACATCACGGATATCAAGCCGAACAAGCGCGGCCTGGGTATCGTGTTCCAGAGTTATGCGCTGTTCCCGCACATGACGGTGGCCGACAACGTGGCATTCGGGCTGGAGATGCGCGGCGTCGCGGTGCCGGAGCGTCGCAAACGGGTGGCCGAGACGCTGGAGCTGGTGCATCTGGAGCCGTTGGCCACGCGGTATCCGCGTGAGTTGTCTTGCGGCCAGCGCCAGCGTGTGGCGATGGCACGGGCGCTGGTGATTCAGCCGCCGGTGCTGTTGCTCGATGAACCGATGGGCGCCCTGGACGCCAAACTGCGTGAGGAGATGCAGATCGAATTGCGCGCCTTACAGCATCGTGTCGGCATCACGACCATCATGGTCACGCACGATCAGGCCGAAGCATTGACGCTGGCAGACCGGGTGGTGCTGATGAACAAGGGCCGCATCGAACAGGTCGGCAAACCGTTCGAGATGTACGAGCAGCCCAACGGGCGTTTTTCATCGACCTTCCTTGGTAAGGCGAACGTATTCGAGGGCCAGGGTCATGCCCAGGGCGTGGCGGTCGCGGACATCGTTTTGCCGCTGAATGGCAGTGCCATGTCGGGGGATGTCGACTACATCATTCGGCCCGAAAAGCTGCAGTTCACTACTGACAGCCCAATCGTGTCGGGGCGGGTCAGCGCGCGGGTATTTCTGGGCAACCACTGGTTGTTCCAGATCGATACGCCACTGGGCGTGCTGCAACTGACCCATCCGAACAGCGGGCAACCGCAAGCCGGCGAAGGCGACCCGGTCGGACTCACCTGGTCGGCGGAACACGTGCATGTGGTGCCGCGGGGACGGCAATCGTGAACACGGATCGCCAATGGTTGCCGTATTGGCTGACGGCTCCCGGCGTCCTGGTGATGCTGGCATTTGTCGCGTTGCCGCTGGTGCTGACGCTGTCCCTCAGTTTGTATCCGTTCATCTCCAGCGGTGTCGTCGGCACGGAGTTCACGCCAGACAACTATGTGGTCATCGCCCAGGATGACTATTTCCATGTGATTTTCATTCGCACTTTCGGCATGGCAGCGCTGGTCACAGCCATCTGCATCGCCATTGGTGTGCCGGAAGCCTATGTGCTCAGTCGTCTGTCGCCACGCTGGCGTGCCGTGTCGATGGTCATCGTGCTGGGCCCTTTGCTGATATCGGTGGTTGTCCGCACGCTTGGCTGGGCAGTACTGCTTGGCAATGAAGGGGTTATCAACAACATGCTGATGGCCAGCGGCCTGATCAGCGAGCCCATCAAGATGATGTTTACTTTCACCGGCGTCGTGGTGGCACTGGTGCATGTGCTGGTGCCGTTCATGGTGCTGGCGGTCTGGGCCTCGTTGCAAAAACTCGATGTCGCGACCGAACAGGCGGCTGAATCGTTGGGCGCAGGGCTGCCCACCGTGCTCGCCCGGATAGTTTTTCCGCAGGTGATCCCCGGCGTGTTGTCAGGCGGCCTGATCGTGTTCGCATTGTCAGCCAGTGCCTTTGCCACGCCCGCCATCATTGGCGGTCGCCGGCTCAAGGTCGTTGCCACGACGATTTATGACGAATTCCTGAGCAATCTGAACTGGCCGCTGGGCGCCGCACTGGCGGTGGTGCTGGTCGTGATCGTGCTGGGCGTGTCGCTGGGCGTCAATCGGATGATTGAACGCAAATGGAAACAGGTGTTCGTATGAAGAGGACAGCCTTTCCACTGATGGTCCTGCACTGGCTGTTCGCCATCTTCATGCTGGCGCCTTTGGTGATGGTGGTTCTGGTGTCCTTTACTGACAAGGGCTTCATCTCGATGCCCTTCGATGGCGCTTCCCTGCGCTGGTACGAGGCCATCGCCGACGCACCGGACTTCATCTCGGCGTTCTGGCGCAGCGTGGGGCTGGCGGCGGTTGCCGCAACCCTGGCAACGCTGCTTGCAGTGCCGGCCGGCATGGCCATTGCGTGGCACCGGTTCCCCGGCCGTGAGGCGCTGCTTGGCCTGTTGTTGTCGCCGCTGATGGTTCCGCACGTGGTGTTGGGTATCGCACTGCTGCGCTTTCTGACGCACATTGGCGGCTCCAGCACCATGTGGGGTCTGACTGCTGCACACACCGTGATCGTGTTGCCATACGTGCTGCGCCTGGTCGTGGCTGCCGCAACGGGATTCGACCGCAGCCTGGCGCAGGCCGCGCAATCGCTCGGCGCCTCGGGCTGGACGGTGTTCAGGCGAATCGAATTGCCGTTGATCCTGCCTGGCGTTGCCGGCGGCTGGACAATCGCCTTCATCAATAGCTTTGACGAGTTGACGATGTCCGTGTTCGTGGCATCTGCCAGTACCGAGACCTTGCCGGTCAAGATGTACAACCATATCGCGCACACCATCGATCCGCTGCTGGCGTCGGTGTCCACGGTGCTGATTCTGCTGACATTGGTGCTGATGGTGTTGCTGGACCGGTTTTATGGCCTCGACCGCGTGCTGGCGGGGAAATCATGACGACTGCGGTGGAGTCGGACACGCTGGTGATCGGTGGTGGTGTCGTCGGCATGTCGATTGCATACGGGCTGGCGCGTGCCGGTGAACGGGTCTGCGTGCTCGACCAGGGAGATGACGCGTTTCGCGCTGCCCGCGGCAATTTCGGACTGGTGTGGGTACAGGGCAAGGGCCATGGCCGCCCGGACTATGCGCGCTGGACACTGGACTCCATCCGGCGCTGGCCAGCCTTTGCCGCTGAACTGGCGCAGGGATCCGGAATCGATGTGCAGTTGTCGCAGGTCGGGGGCCTGCACATGTGCCTGGACGACGACGAACTCGCCAATCGCGCCGCTGTTTTGCAGGATGTGCGTGAACAGGTCGAAGAGGATTATCCGTACGAAGTGCTGGATCACGCGGCGCTGCGCAGACTGTCCCCATATGTCGGGCCTGACATTGCAGGTGCCACATTTTGTCCGCTCGATGGACATGTCAACCCGCTGCGCTTGCTAAGAGCGCTGGTGCATAACTACCAGGCACTGAACGGACGGCTGCAATCAGGCGTCCAGGTCGAGCAGATCGAGCACAGTGCAGGTCAGTTCTGCGTTCGGGCCGGCGGCGCCCAATACGGTGCGGGCAAGCTGGTGCTGGCCGCTGGTCTGGGCAATCGCGTGATGGCGCCCATGGTCGGTCTGAAAGCGCCAGTGGCGCCCAACCGCGGCCAGATCCTGGTCAGTGAACGCATGCAGCCGTTTCTGGAGCATCCGTCG
>JBBKVW010000175.1:0-4331 GCA_037968655.1 Burkholderiaceae bacterium | reverse complement strand
ACGATGTGGTGGACGCCGAGGTGAAGGAAGTCAAGAAGGCTTGATGTCCGCCCTGGCAGGCACCGCCCGCGCCGCGCCCACCCGGTTTTGCCAGACCGGGGGAGCGCGGCGAACCGCATTTATTGACCGAGCGCGCGCAGCAGTCCAGTTGGCTGTGTCGGCGCGCTGACCGAGAACGACGATGGCCAAGAGAGACTATTACGAAACCCTGGGTGTTCCCAAGAACGCTTCGGACGAGGAGATCAAGAAGGCGTATCGCAAGCATGCGATGAAGCACCACCCGGACCGCAACCATGGCGAGACCACCAAGGTAGCCGAGGAGAAGTTCAAGGAGAGCAAGGAAGCCTACGAGATGTTGTCCGACCCGCAAAAGCGGGCGGCCTATGACCAGTACGGCCATGCCGGTGTCGACCCCAACATGCGCGGTGGGCCAGGGCAGGAGGGCTTCGGCGGCTTTGCCGAGGCCTTTGGCGACATCTTCGGCGACATGTTCGGCCAGCAACGCGGCCGCGCTGGCGCGGGCGGACGCCAGGTGTTTCGCGGCGGCGATTTGAGCTATGCGATGGAGATCTCGCTCGAAGAAGCGGCCCGTGGCAAGGACGCCCAGATTCGCATACCGAGCTGGGAATCCTGCGAAACCTGTCGTGGCTCGGGCGCCAAACCTGGCACCCAGGTCAAGACCTGTGCCACCTGCGCCGGCGCTGGCGCGGTACAGATGCGCCAGGGATTCTTCAGCGTCCAACAGACCTGCCCGACTTGCCGCGGCGCCGGCAAGGTGATCCCCGAACCCTGCACCGCCTGCCAGGGCCAGGGCCGGGTCAAGAAGCAAAAGACGCTTGAGGTCAAGATTCCGGCCGGCATCGACGGCGGCATGCGCATCCGCAGCACCGGCAATGGCGAACCGGGTACCAATGGCGGCCCCGCGGGCGACCTGTATATAGAGATCCGGCTCAAGAAGCACGACATCTTCGAACGTGACGGCGACGACCTGCACTGCTCGGTACCGATCAGCATCATCACGGCCTCGCTCGGCGGCGAGATCGAGGTTCCCACCCTGGCCGGCAAGGCGGCGATCGACATCCCCGAAGGTACGCAGACCGCCAAGCAGTTTCGTCTGCGCGGCAAGGGCATCAAGGGCGTGCGGGCGAGTTACCCGGGCGACCTGTATTGCCACATCCTGGTGGAAACACCGGTCAAGCTCAACGAAGGCCAGCGCAAGCTGCTGCGCGAGTTGGAAGAGTCATTCCAGAAGGGTGCCGGCAAGCATTCGCCCAGTGGCGACAGCTGGACCGATCGGCTGAAAAACTTCTTTACTTGACCAGGGTCAAGAACCGATCGGTGGTATCGGGCCCAATGAAAACCGCAACCTGGCCTGGCCAGCTGCGGTTTTTTTCTTTCTGGCCTTGCCACTGAGCCTGGCCAGAGTGCCTCAAGGGGAACGAGTTTGTCGGTCACCATCACCTTTCTGGGCGGCGCCGATACCGTCACCGGATCGAAATACCTGATTACCCATGACAAGCGCCGACTGCTGATCGATTGCGGGCTTTTTCAAGGAGTCAAGCAGCTGCGACTGCGCAACTGGGCGCAGTTGCCAGTCGCGCCGGCCCAAATCGACGCAGTCGCTCTGACCCACGCGCATCTGGACCACAGCGGCTACCTGCCGCTGCTTGTGCGCGACGGTTTCGGCGGCAAGGTCTACGCCACGCCTGCCACCCGCGACCTGTGCAAGATTCTCTTGCCCGACAGCGGCTATTTGCAGGAAGAAGACGCGTCCTTCGCAAACCGGCACGGATTCTCCAGACATGCCCCGGCAAAACCGCTGTATACCCACAACGATGCGGTGGCCAGCCTCAAGCACATCAAGGCAACCGCCTTCGATCGCACCGTCTCGCCGATACCCGGCTGGCGCATCACGTTCCAGCCAGCCGGGCATATCCTGGGCGCCGCCAGCGTGCTGGTCGAAGTCGCCGGCCGACGGATCCTGTTCTCGGGCGACCTGGGACGCAGCGACGACTTGATCATGCAGCCACCGGCCAACGCGCCGATCGCCGACACGGTGTTGATCGAGTCGACCTATGGCGACCGGGAGCACCCGCAGGACGACCTGCTGGCAGAACTGGGCCCGCTGCTCAAGAAGGTCGCAGCCCGCGGCGGCGTTGCGGTGGTGCCGGTATTCGCCGTCGGTCGCGCCCAGGCATTGCTCCATGCGATCGACCTGCTCAAAAGCCGGCGCGCAATACCGCGCACCATACCGGTGTTCCTCGATAGCCCGATGGCCGTGCACGCGACCCATTTGTTCGAGCAGCACCTCGGCTTGCACCGCCTGACGGCAAAACAATCGCTGGCCTTGACGCGCAGCGCGACCATGGTCGCTGGCACTGACGCGTCCAAGGCCCTGGCCAGCCGTCACGGCCCGATGGTGATCCTGTCTGCCAGCGGCATGGCCACCGGCGGGCGCGTGCTGCACCATCTGGCGCAATACCTGGGCGACGAGCGCAACATGGTGATCCTGACCGGCTTTCAGGCACCGGGCACGCGTGGCGCCTCATTGGCTGGCGGAGCTGCCACTGTGCGCATCCACGGGCGCGACATCCCGGTGCGGGCGCAGGTAGCGCAACTGCAGGCTGCTTCTGCGCATGCCGACGCGCGCCAGTTGGTCGCATGGCTGCGCAGCATGCCGCAGGCACCCGGCCAGGTGTATGTCGTGCATGGCGAGCGCAACGCATCGGACGCATTGCGCCGGCGTATCCAGCACGAACTGGGATGGCGGGCCGTGGTACCGGAGCATGGGTCCATCTGGCCAACTTGAGGCCGGCGGCCAAGACCCCGATGACCAGCCATCACAGCACCTGCCGACGGTACGGAATGGTCCCGTGCTGTCGGCTTCGATCGAACTAACCCAACCTGCTCGACTGATGCGTGCGCGCGGTTTCACCGGCCCATCGCGGCATCGCCCAGCAGCTATGACAGAAAGGGATTCTCGATCGTCAGCCTGTCGATTTTCTGGCCATGTTGCAGGTCTTCACTGAGCAGACGATGGCATCCGGCTTGGAGCGCGGCGGCGACGATAAGGGAGTCGTAGAAACTGAACTGAAGCTGCTCCTGCAGTTCGAGCGCCCGCATGTACAGCGCTTCACCAGGCTGCACGCGCCATAGGGGGGTGAGGACATCGCGCAGGAAATCACTGGCATCCGGTGCATTGGCCACAACCCGGAACTTGCGCCGCAGTACATGCAGCGTTTCCTGCACCACCTGAAAGCTGATGATGGCCGACTGATGGACGTGCGCATGATGGATCAGCTGCCGGGCCACAGCCTGCTTTTTCGCGTTGGCGTTGTCAACGGCGTAGATGAAGACGTTCGAGTCGAGAAAATCAACGCCGCTCATTCATGTCGTCCCGATTGAAGTTCCGGCCACCGGAATCAACATATTGGCTTAACCGATCGATCGTTTCCATGGCTCGATGGCTACGCCGCTGTCGGGCATATTGTTCCAGCCAGAGGCGAAATTGCTCGTTCAGAGTGGTGTTTTCAGCCTTGGCGGCCTCCCGCGCCTCTTCGATCAAAGCCGCATCGGCGGAAAAGGTAATGTTCTTCGTCATGAAGCTCTCCGCGTCAAAATTACACGAAAAGTTTACACGAGAAATTTAACACGGGAAATCATCCGTGCGATCAAGAGCCAAGCGCCAGCAGCGCCGCCGTACAGACGCGTCCAATGCACACTGGCTCCGAACGCAAGCCCGCTCCGGATCGCCCCCACAACCGGCAGGCTCGATCGGCGGGCCGGTCAAATCGGGCTCACGCGCATGCACTTTGACAGTCGCCGGGGACTGCTGCTGCAGCGAAAAGAACGCATTTCATGGCAGGTCAAATGCCGCGGACGTCATCGAACAAGTCCTGCTGCGGCGCTAGACGTGACGGCGCAAATAGAGTCGTGTCGAGCGCTCTGCGTTCGCGGTTGAGCCCCAGCCGCGCGCTGGCCTTGGCAAAGCGTTGCGCCAGCAGTTGCGCCCATACGCCCTCGCCCTTCATCCGGGTTGCAAAATCGGCGTCATAGTCGCGCCCCCCGCGCATGTCGCGGATGCGCGCCATCACGCGTCCTGCACGCATTGGGTAATGGAGTTCGAGCCACTCCTGAAACACCGCGTTGAGTTCCCACGGAAGGCGCAGCACCGAATAGAAAGCGGCCGTGGCGCCGGCCTGCGCGGCGGCCTCGAGCACCTGCTCCATGTCTTCATTGATGAAGGGAATCTGTGGCGCCACGCTGACACCGACCGGAATGCCGGCATCGGCCAGCGCGCGGATCGTACGCAGGCGCCGATGCCGGCATTC
>JBBKVW010000174.1:0-8939 GCA_037968655.1 Burkholderiaceae bacterium | reverse complement strand
GCCATGGGTTACAAGTACCAGTTCATCACGCTCGCCGGTATCCACTCCATGTGGTACAACATGTATGACCTCTCGCAGGACTACGTGAAGCGCGGCATGACGGCGTACATCGAGAAAGTCCAGGAGCCTGAATTCGCAGCCCGCGACCGCGGCTACACCTTTGTGTCGCACCAGCAGGAAGTGGGCACTGGTTACTTCGACGAGGTGACCACGACGATCCAGGGTGGCAAGTCCAGTGTGACGGCGCTGACCGGTTCAACCGAGGAAGAACAGTTTCATTGATGCGAGCCTGCGCCGCCATCATCGTGGCGGCGCCATGTGCGTTAGACTCGGCGCATCCGAAACCCTTGTAAGAGCGAGAAAGGCATTGTTGGTTATGACACCGCGAACTACCACCGCTGGTTATTTATAGCTCACGAGGCCTTGACCGCGCGCCTCGTGCGCCAGCGGTTTTCATGTTGACAAAAAGCGCGGCTTGCTCCGCGCTTTTTTTTGCGCCAATACATCGAACCCATCATGATCAATATCACTTTGCCCGATGGCTCCTTGCGTGAGTATCCCGGTCCGGTAACGATTGCCGACATTGCAGCATCGATTGGCGCCGGGCTCGCCAAGGCGGCTCTGGCCGGAAAGGTCGACGGAAAGATCGTCGACACCAGCCACAGCATTGCCGGCGACGCCAGCGTGGCCATCGTGACCGCCAAGGATGCCGAGGGCCTGGAAGTGATACGCCATTCGACGGCGCACCTGTTGGCGTATGCAGTCAAAGAGCTGTTTCCAGATGCCCAGGTCACGATTGGCCCGGTGATAGAGAACGGCTTTTATTACGACTTCTCATACAAGCGGCCGTTCGCGCCGGAGGACCTGGTTGCGATCGAAAAGAAGATGGCCGAGCTCGCAGCAAAAGACGAGGCAATCAGCCGCAGGGTTCTGCCGCGCGACGAGGCGGTGGCCTATTTCAAGAGCATCGGAGAGCATTACAAGGCCGAGATCATCGCCAGCATTCCAGCCAACGAAGATGTATCGCTGTACCGGGAGGGCAAGTTCGAGGACCTGTGCCGCGGGCCGCATGTGCCCAGTACCGGCAAGCTCAGGCACTTCAAGCTGATGAAACTGGCTGGCGCCTACTGGCGTGGCGACCATCGCAATGAGATGCTGCAGCGGGTCTACGGGACGGCCTGGGCCAGCAAGGATGACTTGCAGCAATATCTGACGATGCTCGAAGAGGCCGAGAAGCGGGACCACCGTAAGCTCGGCCGCGAACTTGATCTGTTTCACATCGACGATCATGCTCCGGGCCTGGTGTTTTGGCACCCCAAGGGCTGGACGCTATGGCAGGGCGTTGAACAATACATGCGCCGGGTCTACCGCGACAACGGCTACCAGGAGGTCAAGGGCCCGCAGATCATCGACAAGGGCCTGTGGGAGAAAACCGGCCATTGGGACAAATATCGCGAAAACATGTTCGTCACCGAGTCGGAGAAGCGCGAATATGCGCTCAAGCCGATGAACTGCCCCGGGCATATTTTGATTTTCAAGCAGGGCATCAAAAGCTACCGCGATCTGCCATTGCGCTACGGGGAATTTGGTCAATGCCATCGGAACGAGCCGTCGGGCGGTCTGCACGGCATCATGCGGGTGCGCGGTTTCACGCAAGACGATGGCCACATTTTCTGCACCGAGGAGCAGATCCTGCAGGAATGTGTCAACTACACGGCCCTGCTTCAAAAGGTCTACCTGGACTTTGGATTTTCCAAGATCATCTACAAGATTGCGACGCGGCCTGAGAAGCGAATCGGTTCGGACGCAGTGTGGGATACGGCAGAAAAAGCACTGATGGAATGCCTGCGCGCTTCCAACTGTGATTTCGAAATAACGCCTGGGGAGGGCGCGTTCTACGGGCCCAAGATCGAATACACGCTGAAGGACGCGATTGGCAGGCAATGGCAGTGCGGCACCATGCAGGTAGATTTTTCGATGCCCGAGCGTCTGGACGCCGAATATGTTGGCGAAGATGGCGCACGCCATCGGCCGGTCATGCTGCATCGGGCCATCGTTGGAAGCCTGGAGCGATTCATCGGCATCCTGATCGAGGAAAGTGCCGGGGCGCTGCCAACATGGCTTGCGCCGATACAGGTTGCGGTACTCAATATCACCGACGCGCAGGCCGATTACGCGCGAGAAGTTGCTAAAACGCTGCATAAACAGGGGATTAGGGTGCAGATGGACCTGCGTAACGAGAAGATAACGTATAAAATACGGGAGCATTCGTTGCAAAAGCTGCCTTACATTCTTGTCGTAGGTGACAAGGAAATGGCGGCTGGCGCCGTTGCAGTACGAGCCCGGGGCAACAAGGACCTCGGCGTGATGTCCAGGGAAGCGTTCTTGCAAAAAATCGCGGCCGACATCGCCCGCTGACCTGTCATACATCTGTATGGTGGGCAGCGTTGCTTGTGCCGTGCCGGCCTTGGCTGCAAATGGCGCAGCAAATCAACTAAAGGATTGAACCATCGCTACTGAATATCGTGACCGTCGTCACCGCGAAGAACGCAAACACCGCCTGAACCGGGAAATCATGTCTCCCGAAGTCCGACTCTCCGGACCTGAAAACGAGCCCTTGGGCATCGTCAGCCTGATGGAGGCACTCCGTCAGGCCGGAGAACTGGACGTCGATCTGGTTGAAATATCCCCCACGGCCAATCCGCCGGTCTGTCGCTTGATGGATTACGGGAAGTTCAAGTACCAGGAGCAGAAGAAGGCGGCAGAGGCGAAGGCCAAGCAGACGGTTATCGAGATCAAGGAAGTCAAGTTTCGTCCGGGCACGGACGACGGGGACTACAACATCAAGATGCGCAACATCAGGCGGTTTCTCGCCGATGGCGACAAGTGCAAAATCACGCTGCGTTACCGCGGCCGCGAGATTACGCACCAGGAAATCGGGATGGCCTTGCTTAATCGCATTCGTGCAGATCTGGGCGACACGATCCTCGTCGAGCAGTTTCCCAAGCTCGAAGGGCGCCAGATGATCATGATGATTGCGCCTGGCAAGAAGAAGGTCGTTGCAAAGGTTGTGGCAGACGCGCCGGCAGCCGCTACGTCATAGTAGAAAGAATCTGCGCTGCACCGGTTTGGTCACCGGGGTGGCGTTGAAGTGGCCAATTGAGTTTGGCTGCGACATGCGGTGGGTGTGAAAGCCCAGCGCATCAAGTGGTGAGCCTAAGAACTTGCCACTAACAAGTGGCTCGGGGCCAACAAGGCTGCAAACTGTTTGCAGACGCCTCACGAGCACAAATGAACAGGAGCATTCAATGCCCAAGATGAAGACCAAGAGCAGCGCGAAAAAGCGTTTCCGCGTTCGTCCCGGTGGCACCGTCAAGCGCGGTCAAGCCTTCAAACGTCACATCCTGACCAAGAAGACCACCAAGAACAAGCGCCATCTGCGGGGCCCGACGGCTGTCCATGAGACCAATATGGGTTCCATAGCACAGATGTTGCCCGGCTTTGGTATCTGATCAACGACGAACAAGGAGTAACACATGCCTCGCGTTAAACGTGGTGTAACGGCTCGCGCCCGCCACAAGAAAGTTCTCGCCCTCGCAAAGGGTTTCCGCGGTCGCCGCGGCAATGTATTCCGCATCGCCAAGGAAGCGGTGATGAAGGCCGGGCAATATGCCTACCGTGATCGCCGGACCAAGAAGCGCGTTTTCCGCCAGTTGTGGATTGCGCGTATCAATGCGGCAGCGCGTTCCTGCGGCCTGACCTACAGCCAGTTCGCCAACGGCTTGAAGAAAGCCGGTATCGAGATCGACCGCAAGGTTCTGTCTGATATCGCAGTGCACGACATGCCGGCCTTTGCCGGAATCGTGGAGCAGGTGAAGGCCAAGCTGGCAGCTTGAGCGACAGGTGCGTGCTGACGCGGCCATAGGCCGCTGGCCTGCACCCATGATTCGGGGGCTAGAGCTTTTGCCAGCGCTAGCCCCCGATCTTTTTTCCCAATTCCAGCAATCATGACCGCACTCCATTCCCTAGTCGAGGCTGCCACTGCCGCGTTTGCGGCCGTAAGCGCGCCGGCCGAGCTTGAAAATGCCAAAGCCCAGTATTTGGGCAAGGCTGGCCGCATCACCGAGTTGATGAAAGGCCTTGCCGCGCTGCCGGTCGAGGAGAAGAAGGCGCAAGGTGCGCAGATCAACCAGGCCAAGCAGGCGATCGAGGCTGCGTTGCAGGCCCGACGCGATGCAATGGCCGAAGCTGATTTGCAGCGCCAATTGCAAGCCGAAGCGCTCGATGTCAGTCTGCCAGGACGCCAGCGCGGCGGCGGTGGATTGCATCCGATTGCGATGACGATGGAGCGCATCGAGGCGATTTTCGGCTCCATGGGATTCGACGTCGCGGACGGCCCGGAGATCGAGACCGACTGGTACAGCTTCACAGCCCTGAACAATCCCGAGAACCATCCCGCGCGTTCGATGCAGGACACGTTCTATGTCGACATGAAGGACGACGAGGGCCGCTGGCTCAATCTGCGCCCGCACACGTCGCCGATGCAGATTCGCTATGCGCAGGCACATGCCGCCCGCTATGCCGACGTCATCGCACGCGGCGAGCGCATGCCCGACATTCGCGTGATTGCCCCGGGTCGCACCTATCGGGTGGATAGCGATGCAACCCATTCGCCCATGTTCCACCAGGTCGAAGGCCTGTGGGTGGGCGAGAACGTCAGCTTCAAGGACCTCAAGGCGGTCTATCTGGATTTCATCCAGGCCTTCTTTGAAACCCGCGATCTGCAGATCCGCTTTCGACCCAGCTATTTTCCGTTCACCGAGCCCAGTGCAGAGATCGACATCATGTTCGGCGAGGGGCCGCTCAAGGGCCGTTGGCTCGAGGTGTCCGGTTCCGGCCAGGTGCATCCGCAGGTAATCCGCAACATGGGGCTGGACCCTGAGCGCTACATCGGCTTTGCCTTTGGCTCGGGCATCGACCGGCTGACGATGCTGCGCTATGGCGTGGACGATCTGCGCCTGTTCTTTGACGGTGACTTGCGCTTTCTGTCGCAATTCCAGCAAGCCTGAGTTCGAACCATGCAATTTCCCGAATCCTGGTTGCGCGAATTCTGCAACCCATCCCTTTCGACCGGCCAGTTGGCCGATGCCTTGACCATGGCCGGCTTGGAAATCGAGGAGGTCCGCCCGGTCGCGCCGCCGTTTTCCGGCATCGTGGTCGGAGAGATCAAGGAGGCGCTACAGCATCCCGACGCCGACCGCTTGCGCGTGTGCAAGGTCGACGTGGGGCAGGGCGAGTTGCTGGACATCGTCTGCGGCGCGCCAAACGCGCGCGTCGGCATCAAGGTGCCCTGTGCGATTGTGGGTGCCCAGTTGCCACCGGGCGCTGATGGCAAGCCGTTTGTAATCAAGATCGGCAAGCTGCGCGGCGTCGAGAGCCATGGCATGTTGTGCTCGGCCAAGGAGTTGCAGATGGGTGATGACCACGGCGGACTGCTGGAACTGGCGCTGGACGCGCCATTGGGCCAGAACGTGCGCGAAACACTGGGGCTGGACGACAGCCTGATGACTGTCAAGCTCACACCCAACCTGGCCCATTGTCTGAGCGTCTACGGCGTGGCGCGCGAAGTCGCTGCGCTGACCGGTGCACCCTTGACCAGCCCTGTTTTTCCCGCTGTCGCCGTCAGCTGCGATGACCGCCTGCCGGTGAATATCAGCGCGCCCGACCTGTGCGGACGTTTTACCGGACGCGTGGTGCGCAATGTCAACACCCAGGCCAGCACACCGCGCTGGATGGTGGAGCGGCTGGCGCGCTGCGGCCAGCGCAGCGTCAGCGCCCTGGTCGACATCTCGAACTATGTGATGTTCGAATACGGCCGGCCTTCGCACATCTTTGATCTGGACACCATAGAAGGTGGCCTTGACGTGCGCTGGGGCAAGTCTGGCGAACAACTCAAGCTGCTCAATGGCAATACGGTTGCCGTGGACGACAAGGTCGGCGTGATTGCCGATGCGCGCCAGGTAGAGTCCCTGGCCGGCATCATGGGGGGCGACGCGACAGCTGTCTCCGACGATACCCGCAACGTGTATGTCGAGGCCGCTTTCTGGTGGCCCCAGGCCGTGGCCGGGCGCTCGCGCCGCTACAACTTCACAACCGATGCCGGTCACCGCTTCGAGCGCGGCGTGGACCCGAGCCAGACCGTCGAGCATGTGGAGCGCATCACGCAACTCATCATTGACATCTGCGGCACAAAAGCCACTTTATGTGGACCAATCGACGACCAGCAGGTCAATCTGCCGCAACCCGAGCCCGTCACACTGCGCGTTGCGCGCGCCGCCAAGATCATCGGCATGCCGCTGACGCTGGATCAATGCGCTGATGCGCTGACTCGTCTGGGCCTGTCACCAGTGAAGCACGCCGCGGGTAGCGGCGGGGCCGCGGAAGACGCGATCACGGTCACGCCTCCGCCATACCGCTTCGACCTGCAGATCGAGGAAGACCTGATCGAAGAAGTGGTGCGCATCGTCGGCTACGAGAACTTGTCCACGACCCCGCCGCAGGGTCCTATCACTGCCTACATACGGCCGGAAGCGCAGCGCAGCGCGTTTGGCCTGCGGCGCCAACTCGCCGGCCTGGCCTACCAGGAAACCATCAACTTCAGTTTTGTCGAGGAGCGCTGGGAGCATGAGCTGGCTGGCAACGCAAGGCCGGTCAAATTACTCAATCCGATCGCCAGCCAGATGAGCGTGATGCGCTCTTCGCTACTGGGTTCCCTGCTGCAGGTGCTCAAGTTCAACCAGGACCGCCGGGCCGAACGGGTGCGGGTGTTCGAACTCGGTCGCGTATACCTGCGCGACGCCGCGAGCCAGAATACTGCAACCGCCGTTGCAGGCCTGCGCCAGCCGATGCGTGTGGCTGCCATGGCCATGGGCTCGGCCGATCAGCTGCAATGGTCCGGCAAGGAACGCGATGCGGATTTCTTCGACGCCAAGGGCGATGTGCAGGCGTTGTTGGCGCCGCGGCGCCCGACGTTTGTCGCGGCCCAGCATGCGGCCATGCATCCGGGGCGCTGCGCCAGCGTACACGTCGACGGACATCAGATCGGCTTCGTTGGCGAATTGCATCCGCGCTGGCGCCAGTCGTACGAACTGGCTGGCACGCCGGTGATGTTTGAACTCGACCTTGACCAGGTATTGCAGCGACCGCTGCCGGCGTTTCGCGCGGTTGCAAAGCACCAGCCGGTCGAGCGCGATATCGCGGTGCTGGTGCCCGAACAGATCAGCCATGACGCATTGATGGCCGCCATCTCTGGCGCACCAACCAAGGGTCTGTTGCGCAAGGCGGTTTTATTTGACGTCTATCGGCCCAAGCCGGCGACCCGCACTGACGCCGACGTTGTTGCGACGCCGGGCGCTGAAAAAAGCCTGGCAGTTCGCTTGACGCTCAATAAGGACGCCGCTACCCTGACCGACGAGGAGATAGAGCAGGTAGTACAGGCGGTGCTGACGAAAATGGCAATAGACCTGGGCGCCCGCCAACGCGTGTGACGCGTTGGTCAACGGCCCGACCTGCTGAAGAAGAATAGAGGAGAACAATGGAACTCGCGATTGAAAGCCTGGAAACCCCGGCACTGACCAAGGCCCAGCTGGCTGAATTGCTTTTTGAACAAATCGGATTGAACAAACGCGAATCGAAAGACATGATCGATGCGTTTTTTGACCTGATTTCGGCAAGTCTGGTTGACGGCACCGATGTCAAGATCTCCGGGTTTGGAAACTTTCAGATCCGTACCAAGGCACCTCGGCCGGGCCGCAATCCACGTACCGGTGAAGCCATTCCGATTCGCGCCCGTCGCGTCGTCACGTTTCACGCCAGCCACAAGCTCAAGGACCAGATCCAGGACGTCGGTCCGGAAGATTCTGTCGAACTGATCGGGGTAGACGACGCGCGATAAGCCACAAGCCGCAACAATTTATGCGGCGCGGCTGCGCAGATGCTTTGCATCCGGCGTTTCTTAGAGTAACCTCAAAGCTTTCTCGCCTACAGCTTTGATTTCAATGGGGAAAACTCTCCCGCTAATTCCCGCAAAACGCTATTTCACCATCGGTGAGGTGGGCGATCTGTGTGGCGTCAAGCCGCATGTGCTTCGTTATTGGGAGCAGGAGTTCACCCAGTTGCGTCCCATGAAGCGCCGCGGCAACCGGCGCTATTACCAGCACCATGAAGTGCTGATGATTCGGCGCATCCGGGACCTGTTGTACGACCAGGGCTTCACCATCAGCGGCGCGCGCAACAAGATGCAGGAGTTGCTGCAGAACGAGCGCGACAAGCGCAAGAATGGCGAAGCACTGCTCGAAGGCGTGGAAGTCATCGAGACCGGCGATTCCGAACTCGATGATTTCAGCGAAAGCGAACTCGAAGCAGAGCAAGCGATGCCTGCGTCAGGGCAATTGTTGATGGTGCGCCGCGAGCTCGCCGAGATCCGCGAATTGCTGAGCACCAGTTACTGACTCCGGCCACAGACCCGCCGCTATAATTGCCCTCTTCGGTGTGTGGCGCAGCCTGGTAGCGCACTTGCATGGGGTGCAAGGGGTCGAAGGTTCGAATCCTTTCACACCGACCACGAGACAGTCCAAAGGCCTTTAAGGAGCGATTCTTAAAGGCCTTTTTCATTGGTAAATCAGCCTCTTACGCACTACGGGGCACCAGTGACCGCTATTGACTGGTACGGCAAAGCGGGGGAACATACGGGGGAACGAGTGGGGGTAATATGGATTTTGGGGGCAAATGTTCCCCCGTTTACCAGTGAAAACGGTTGTTTGACCTTGCCCGCGAAAAGCGTATCCCTTGCTGAGTGGTTCAATCCAAGCAAGGAGAACGGAAATGACGAATACGACAAAGAGGGCGCGTTACACGCTCGAATTCAAGCAAGAGGCGGT
>JBBKVW010000173.1:0-3951 GCA_037968655.1 Burkholderiaceae bacterium | reverse complement strand
ATTCAGCCCATGCAGCGTCACAGAAGGCGCCGCGCATTCCGTCGGAGTTGGCCGGCATCAACGCCAGCCTGCCGGATCTGTTCGAGGGCGCGCGCAAGGAGCGCGAAGCCCGCAAGCAGATGAAGGTCGATGCCGGCCAACTCCGACGGAATGCGCGGCGCCTTCTGTGACGCTGCATGGGCTGAATCGATCTGCGCCAAGGCCCAGGCCTGCGCCGTGGGCCGGTCGACGACATGCTGCGTCAGCCGTGTCGTCGGGCCGTAGCCGACGCGCGAGAGCGCGCGCCAGGCGTCGCCTGAACCGTCGACATTTGCGCGCGCAGTCTGAGCCGCCACCGGATGGATGGCACAGCCCCAAGCGGCGCATGCCAGCATCGCCTTGACGGTCGTCCTGCGGCGCTGCGATCGTGGCGTTGACAAATGCATGGGCTGGGTTTCCTTGCGCGGGGTCGTGCATCGGGGCGGGGCTTGCAGTTCCAACGTCTGAGCTTGCATTGCGGACGACATCTGTGGTGCGTCTTTACAAAGCATTGCCAATATCGGGTCTGCTCGTCTTGAAGCCAACTCCGATGCACCTGCTGCGATGGTCAGCGCGGCGCCAGCACCGCCATCGTGATGCGCGAGACACAGGTCATGTCACCGGCGTCGTTGCGCATGTCGATCTGCCAGACCTGGGTGCTGCGCCCGATATGGATCGGTCGGGTAATGCCGGTGACCCAGCCGCTGGTGGCGCCCTTGAGGTGGTTGGCATTGATGTCCAGGCCGACACAGCGGTAGCCGGCCGGCACCGCATAGGCGGCGCCGCAGGAACCCAGCGTCTCTGCCAGCACGACCGATACGCCGCCATGCAGCAATCCATAGGGTTGACGGGTGCGCTTGTCGACCGGCATGCGGCCGCTGATGAAATCGTCCCCCACTTCGAGGAACTCCATGCCCAGCCAGGCCACAGCGGTGTCGATATGGCTGGTGGTCAGGGTCTCGATAGTGCAGGCTTGTTTCCAGATGGCCATGGGAAAAAGCTCCAATCAATGCAGGCCCATGCGGCCCGTGACCCCATTGTGCCGTTGCGTGCGCAATGGCAAATTACCATCGCACCATGCCGATCCAATATGCACGCAGCCTGACCAGCCACACAGGTTCGCAACGCACCGTGCGTCACCTCGGCTTCGCACTGGCCTTCGTCGCCGGGGCGGCCAATGCAGGTGCCTTTGTGGCCGTCAAGCTCTACACCTCACACATGACCGGCATCGTGTCGTCGCTGGCAGACAGCCTGGCGCTGGGCGAATTCAGGTTGGCGCTGGCGGCGCTGGGTGCTGTGTTGTCGTTCCTGATGGGCGCTATGGCATCGGCCATCATGATCAATTACGGGCGCAGGCGTGGCTTGCGCAGCCAGTTTGCATTGCCTTTGTTGCTCGAGGCCGGCCTGTTCCTGGTGTTCGGGCTGATGGGATCGGCGCTGGCCGGTGTCTCCGGCCTGTTCGTGCCGGCCACTGTGATGCTGCTGTGTTTCATGATGGGTCTGCAGAACGCGGTGATCACGAAGATTTCCGGCGCGGTGGTGCGCACCACCCATCTGACCGGTGTCATCACGGACCTGGGTATCGAGCTGGGCAAGCTGGTGTACTGGAATCGTGCGGGCACTGGCTCGGCGCAGCGTGTGCGCGCGGACCGGGACCGCCTGAGCATGCTCGGACTGCTGATCCTGTGCTTTCTGGTCGGCGGCGTGCTGGGTGCCTTCGGATTCAAGCAGATCGGCTATCTGGCGACCCTGCCGCTGGCCGGCATCCTGATCTTGCTGTCGGCGGTCCCGGTGCTGGACGACCTGCGCGGCGTCGGGCAGGACGCAGGCATGGGCGGATGACCCGATGGCCGATAGATCGTCGTTTGGCTGAAATCGGGTTCCGGCACAGGGGCGTGTCGCCGCTCAAACCCGCCAGCTGCCGGGCGCGATTCCATCCAGCGAATAGGGACCAATGGCGACGCGCACCAGACGCAGTGTGGGCAGCCCGACGGCCGCCGTCATGCGGCGGACCTGGCGGTTGCGGCCCTCGCGGATCACCAGCTCCAGCCAGGCGGTAGGGATAGCCTGGCGTACCCGGATCGGCGGCTCCCGATCCCACAGCGCGGGAGCGGGCGCCAGCACACGCGCGCGCGCCGGGAGTGTGAGACCGTCGTTCAGGGTCACGCCATCGCGCAAGGCCTGCAGCGCGGCCGCGCCGGGCGCGCCTTCCACCTGCACCCAGTAGGTTTTCTCCATCTTGAAGCGCGGGTCGGCGATCCGGGCCTGCAGTTGGCCGTCGCTGGTCAGCAGCAGCAATCCCTCGCTGTCGGCGTCCAGCCGACCGGCAACGTACACCCCGGGCAGGTCGATAAAGTCCTTCAAGCCGCGCCAGCGCCCTTCGGGCGTGAACTGGCTGAGCACACCGTAGGGTTTGTTGAAGCGGATCAATTTGGCGGCAGGGGCGTCGGGCGTGGGGGTCATGGCGCTGCATGGTCAATGTCGGAGATGCGCCCACGTATTCTCATGCCGTCAACACAAGACACCGCATCGAAGCCAGGCAATGGAGTGGCGAGCCGTTGTCGTTGGCCCGGGTTCAGCAACGCTGGTAGGCGGCCGTGCAGGGGAAACGGACATTCAGCATGCTTGGCCAATTTCGAGAACTGCTTGCGCTGAGCCTAAAATCGACTCAACCAATCTGCCGCGTTTGTCGGAATTTTTAATACCGAAAAAAACTGACGAAAATTGAGCAAAGCAAGGCTGCGAGCCGTTCTCAAGAGGAATTCATGTCCAGCTTATCGAGCAGCACCCAGATAATCGAGCGGGTCTCACTCGAGATAACGCTATTCGTTAGGCGTCATCGGAGACGCATCGCGGTCGATCGATGCACTGGCCGCCTTGCCCCAAGAGGCGGAGAATCCGCCGCTGTAGATCGACTGCGCTGGAGGCGTTATGAAAACTTCGATCGCGGATGCTGTCCGGGCGATGACCGAAGACTGGAAGGCGGCCTGGAACGCGCACGACATGTCGCGTATGGCCAAGTTGCTGACCGACGATGCTGACTTCGTGAATGTGCTTGGGAAGCACTGGAAGGGAGCCGAAGACATCGAGCGCGCGCACGCGGTCATGCACGAATCACAGTTTCGCGAAAGTACCTGGGAGAACGAAAGGGTCGAAGTCCAAACTCTTCAACCTGGCATCGGGCTTGCCCACTTTCGCTGGTCGATTCAAGGGGACTATGACCCGAACGGAACATACCGCAAGCCACGCTCCGGCTTGTTCTCCTGGCTAGTTGTCGAGTCCCAAGGTGCGTGGCGCATAAGGGCCGCCCACAACACAACCATCGTTGTGCTGCCGCCTCCGCCTGCAGGCAATGACGCTAACCCTTTACAGGGACTTCCCACGTAGTCAAGCAACGGCCGGCGATAGTTTTTTCCTGATAGGCGGTATTTCCTGCATTGGCGTGAATCGACGCTGCGTAGAACCGGAACAGACTGCACATCTACAGACGGCCTTGTTGCACGCGTGAGTGCGGGCCCAGATACGAACCGCTCGGCGGGGCTCCATTCCGTTCCCGTGGTATTTCACCGCAATTGGTGCCACAAAGAGTTAGTCTGAAGTTCCTCCCCCCTCGAGCCGAGTTTGTCCTTATGCGACAAGCACTTGACTTGAAGTTGGGCTCCGTCACGGAAGGACTCAACAAGTTGCGCATAGCTATGGCCGCCTGATCGCGTGAGCTTGATGAACATGCGCTTAGTGTAGCAAACATAAGAATTATTGCCAACACATCACATAACTAATATTGCCACTACAAAAAAATCTCTTGACCGTCAATTGACCTTGCCCCTGGATTCCGTATCCCATAGCTGATCTCATACACTGGCTTGCCGGGGTTGATTGGCGTGCCAGTTTTCTTCGAACCGCATCGGGCTGACGTAGGTCAGTGTCGAGTGC
>JBBKVW010000172.1:0-3409 GCA_037968655.1 Burkholderiaceae bacterium | reverse complement strand
TCGAAGACGCTCTTGCCATCGAACCGCTCTTCGGGTGCTGCGGATACTTCACCGTGCTTCTCCAGCAGCTGGATGGCTTTGAGAAAGAGGTGGCAACTCCCCGAAGTGGGCGGAACATTCCTGGTCCAGATCTCGGGATGGATGTCGATGTGATCGAAGCGCACCGCCATCTTTTGCACATGCTGCGAGTAGCCCGCCGCGCCACCCTTGTCGCTCCAGCCGGTCTCCATGCGGGCCGCGACATCGCCGAACAGGTGGAGGAAGCGATAGTCGACACAGAGCTGCTCACCGAATTGCCGCTGCAGCTCATCGAGCTTGATTTGAGCCGCGTAGGCCCATACGCAGAGCACGTCGGAAAAGTAGGAAACGGTCAAGGTTGGCTGCATGGTGGCGGTCCCGTCTCGCTGATCAGCACTTCGATAGCGGTCGCATACAGCTGAATCATTTGCGTTTTTGCAGGACGGCCCAGACGACGACGCCGACAATGATGGCCAGCAGGATCGGCCCCCAGTAGCCGCCGTATCCGCCCATCCAGCCGCCCCCCCACGCACTGCCGCCATTCATCATGCCGCCGCTTTGTGCATATGACATGCCGCTGGCGACCATGGACACCAAACCGACAGCCATCGTAGTCAAGAACTTCATGGAACCTCCTGTGTGAAATAGAAAGCCTGAGCAACCGCTCCAATGGCCGAAATGCCAGGCAGGCGAAGGTGCGCTGCAATCACGCCGCCACGAATCCGCCAAACACACGCTAGGCCACGGCGCTGCGGCAGTCTGTTCGCCAGCGCACAGTGTTCGTGCCGAGAAGCGCGCAGCCTTCAGCTTGGCTCCGGTGTGCAGCGCGCCCCGGATGGGTTGCTCTTCAACTGGTTCCAATATTCCGGGGTTCTTCATGACTTCTCCTCCCGCCAAGCCGGCGTCGGCGTCCTACGGGTTTCAGTGCGAGCTGACCGGCATGGGGTTCGACGATGCCGTCGCCCGGTGGTCGCATTCATGGATCCGGTTGCCGTGATGCAGATGACCAGCAACCCCGAGGTCGCCAGCGTCGCCCAAGAAGTGCGCGCGCGGCTGCAACGTGTGAAATCGAGATTCGGCCTTGCCACGGTGAGCCATGAATGAATCGACGGCCCACCATCGGCCGGGCGTGAGCCCGCCCTTAAAAGTGCGCAACCCCAGCCTTCAGATCGATCAGGAGCCCCGCATGTCTTCCACCCGCATGGCGCTCGGCGCGCTTTCCGCCCTGCTGCTGGTTGCGTCAGCAGCGTGCCAGCCAGTGAGCCAGCAGAATGCGATGCCCGCATCGGCCAGCGCGCTCGACGGTCCGGCCAGGAACGGTGCGCGCATCTACTTCACAGGGGCGAGCGAGCGCGGCACCATGGCGACCCCTTTGGGAGCGGCCAACGTGAGCGGCGGCATGATGAGCGGCGGCATGGGGGGTGGCTACGGTCGGTGGCTGACTTGCGCTTCCTGCCACGGGCCGGAAGGCCGCGGCGGCACGCACCTGATGCACATGTGGACGATGAAAGCGCCCGACATCCGCTATGTCGCATTGCGCAACATGTCGGAACTCAAGGGTCGCCAACGGCCGTACGACATTGACGATTTCCGTCAGCAGGTCGAGCAGGGTCGGCACCCCGACGGCGAGGCGGTCAAGGCGGACATGCCGCGCTGGCAGATGAGCGCCCCGGACCTGGCCGATCTGTTCGCGTTTCTCAAGGCCATCCCGGAGTGACAACACTGACCACATCAGTGGCACACACCGATGCGGCGCTTCGCATTTTGAAACGTCTGCTGCACGGCTTTGTCGGCAGTGCAACGTTGCGACTTCGGAACGACCGACTGCACCATCTAGGCGGTGGCCCGGCAGCGTTCACGCTGGTGGTGCGTGACCCCGGGGATTTTGCGCGGTTTGATCACCCATGGCAGTCCGGTGCTATTGGCCGATGCGTATTTTCGCGGCCAAATGGATGTGGAAGGTGACTTGTATAGCGCACTGGCATTGAAAGAGAATTTTGAAGCACTCAAGCTGACTTGGCGCGACAAGCTCGCGCTTTTGCGTGATGCGTGGCGACTGCCAGCGCAGCCCGAGATGCCAAAGATCAACGGACGGCTGTCGCGTATCGCGCGCAGCGTTTCCCGGCGCTTTTCTCACCAGCGTTCGCGAAGTTCCGACAGCGCCGCCATCGCCTTTCACTACGATGTATCCAACACTTTCTATGCGCTGTGGCTGGACGCACAGCGCGTCTACTCCTGTGCATATTTCCTGACAGCCGAAGATTCACTGGACCAGGCCCAGCGCACCAAGCTGGAGCACATCTGCCGCAAGCTGCGACTTCAAGCTGGTGAGCGCTTATTGGACATAGGCTGCGGTTGGGGCGCCTTGATTTTTTGGGCCGCCCAGCACCATGGCGTGCATGCGCACGGCATTACCCTGAGTCAGCAACAGTTTGATTTCGTCAACCAGCGCGCTCTGCGCACGGGAGTTTGAGGCCGGTGGCACGGGGATTTACCAGACTCTGGCCTCCAAACGCGGTGCCGAAGAACCACTGCCCTTGACGCGTGCGGATCTGTACAAGCATCCAATTTCATGAGGATCGATAGGCATGTTGCCGTCGATGCACCCGCCACCGGGCGTCAGGCCCATGCTGGTGTCGATGGTGGAGGCTCAGGCCTTGTGGTCGACACCTCGCGAGCGAAATCGCAAGTCTGCACCGTGGACATCGTCTTCGAGCGGTCGGGCTACGCCGCCTTTCGGGACCCGAAGGTCCGGGCGTAGACGCAGGTGAACTCTGCGCCCACCAGCAGGATCTGCGCCGAAAAGTACACCCAGAGCAGCACCACCACCAGCGAACCGGCCGCACCGAAGCCCGACGCGACGCCGCTGCGGCCAATGTAGGCGCCGATGACGTACTTGCCTCCCGTGAAAAGCAAGGCGGCGAGCAAGGCGCCGAGCCAAACGTCTGCCGCCAGGACACGCTGGCGCGGCATGACCTTGTAGATCAGACCGAACATGAACGCCACGAGCAGGAAACCACCGACCGCGTTGCCTGCCTCCACCACAGCCTGCCAGCCGCCGAAGACAGGTTCCAGTCGACGACTCGCGGCAGCGAGCATCGCACTGCTGACCAACGACACGATGAGCAGGAAGCCCACGGCGAGGATCATGCCGAACGCCATCAGGCGGGCGCGCACGAGCGTGAGCCACCCGCTCTTGCGCAGTCGCCCCGGCACCCGCCAGATCCGGTCGAGCGCGTCCTGCAGCTCGGCGAACACGGTAGTCGCGCCGACGAGAACGAGCACCAGGCCCACTGCAGTGGCCGTCAGACCTTTGGCGGGCTCGCGCACACTGGCCAGCAGCCCCTGCACCGCGCCCGCGCCTCGTTCCCCCATCAGGTCCTGCAGCTGC
>JBBKVW010000171.1:0-2696 GCA_037968655.1 Burkholderiaceae bacterium | reverse complement strand
GGATCGACCACCGTCCAGTCCTTGACGACCGCCATCGTCGCGTACAGGTTCTTGCCCAGCTTGGGATCGGCGGCCTTCTTCAAGGTGGCCGAAACCGCCTCTGCATTCAACGGCGCGCCGCTGTGGAACGTGACATCGCGGCGCAGCGTCAGCGTGACCGAGTTGTTGCCGGCGCCCACGCTCCAGGCCGAGGCCAGGCTGGGAATGGCCTGCCCCTCCGGCGTGTATTCGATCAGGCTGTCGTACAGGGTCTTGATGAGCGGAAAGTTCTGCGACGAGAACTGCGCCGGATCGAAATTGACGATGTCGGCCAGAATCGCCACCCGCAATTTGCCGCTCTTGAGCGCCTGGGCCTGCGCGACGGACGGCAGCACCAGGGCCGCCGCCGCCAGCAGCGAAGCCGCCATCACGACGGCGCGTCGAACGAGATTGGTCTTTTTCATGGCTAGGTCTCCTCTCATGGTTGAACAATAAACACTGGCACGCTTCTGCGCTGCGCTTCGGCTCATGCCGTCACCGCCCGCCACTCGGTGATCGGCTCGAGCGGATACACCGGCCGGGGAATGCGCTTCCAGGGCAGGCCGAACACGTCGGACTGGCCCGGGCCCCGGGTGTCGACCCGGATGACACGGGACGTGATGGACGCGAAATACTGAAAGTTGGAGGCAGTCTTGAGCACCGCAATGTGGTAGTCGGCCGGCTCCACGCCGAAGGCCCGGTAGACGTCGGGCAGGTTGCCGGCCACGCCGCGCAGTTCGCTGATCAGCATGGTGACCGGGCCGACGTCGAAGACCACGGTACGGCCCATGTCGACCTCGTCCTGGTAGTGCCTGGTCAGGTTGACCTTGCCGCCGCCGATGCGCCGCACCGTGCCGGTCACCTCGATCGGCTTGAAAAACGCGGTGGCCACGTTGCCCCCCACCGACAGCGTCACTTGAGCGCCCTCGCCCGCCTGCACCAGGCGCGCCACCGTTTCGGGCGCGATCAAGGGCACCAGGGCGCGCTTGCGGATACCCAGGCGCAGCATCGATTCGAGTATCAGGTTGCTGTCGCCGGCGGCGCCGCCGAATACCGTGTCGCCGGTATCGCTGAGTACGATCAGGCCCTTGTCGGCGGCATCGGCCATGCGCACCGCATCGTCGATGGCAACTGCTTCCTTCTTCTGGAACTCCGCGCGCATCGACCAGGCCAGGTCGGCCAGTTCGTCGGCCAGCTTTTCGGCCAGCTCCTGGTTGTTGTCGGTGACGACAATCGTCGACCAGCCGCCTTCGTCGACATCCAGCCAGGGCTGCATCGGGTAGTTGGACGCCTGCAGCACGCGCGGGTCGGCCTCCATCGCGCGGGCCCGGTCGAACCAGATCTTCATCGGCCCGGAGGAGGTCAGAAACTGCTCCTGGTGCGACAACAGCGGCAATTTGCGCCAGGCCGTCGTCGGTCGCGCGCCGTGGAACAGGATCTTGAGCAGGACCTCGGCACCGATGCGGCCGGTGTCGAAAGGGTCATGCGGCTGGGTCCGGTGGCCGACGATGGCAGTGCTCAGCGCCACCATCTTCGCGGTGATGTTGGCGTGGTGGTCCAGGCCCAGCACGATCGGCATGGTGTCGCCCAGGACGTCGCGGCAGGCCTGCAATTGGGCCCCCTCGACATCGTCCATGTCCTCGCTGGCGCAGGCGCCATGCAGCTGCAGTGCCACGCCGTCCAGCGGCCCGGCGGCCCGCAATCCATCGCGGATCTTGCGGTCGAAGAAGTCGTAGGAGGCGCGATCGATGCGGCCGCCGGCTACGGCCCAGCCGCGGATGATGGGCACTGTTTCGACCGGCAGGCCAGCGTCTTCGATCGCCTCCAGATAGCCGCCAACCTGCCCCATGCCGCGAAACCGGCGCACGATCTCGTCGCCCTCGAAAATGCCGAACGACTGGTAGTCGCGCAGGGTCGTCGGCAAGGGATTGAAATCGTTGGTTTCCTGACCGACATGAATCAAGGCGATACGCATCCAGCCGCTCCTCTATTGCTCATTGCCGAACCTGCCGCCAAGCCCAACTGCGGCGATCCGCCGCAGCAGGCCGCCACGCGCGGGTGCCAGACCCTTTTTCGATCATAGTCACGCCGCCGCGCGGCCCCGAAAACCCCATGTTTCGTGGCATGAAACGCGCATCGAACAGATGTGGGCGCAATTGTCCGGTGCCGGCATCACGCAGCATGAAGTGTGCGCACATCGGAAAGCGCGCCCTCGATCGCAACCAATGCCTTGGCCAGTTCGGCTTTGGTGTGCACCGCAGAGAAGCCGTGATGCGCGGCCGGCTGGAAATAGACGCCGCGCTCGTAACAGCCGCGAACGAAGCAGCGCTCGGCGTCATGGTTCTTCGACGCCGCCTTGCGGTAGTCATCGATCAGGCCACTGACACCGAAATACAGTCCGAAACGCGGCCCCGCGTGCTGCAGTCGCAGCGCCACCCCGCTGCGCTCGATCGCGCACTGGAACCCTGCATAGAAATCGGCGCAAAGCGTGTCCAGCCTGTCGTAGAAGCCCGGGCTGCTGTACTCGTCCAGCGCCGCCAGCGCCGCCAGAACCGCCGTGGTGTGTGCCAGAAAGGTGCCACTCATCTGGCTCAGGCCTAGCCCTACTTTCGCATGACATTGAGGGATTTCTCTGCTTTTCGCCTGTGAAACATCACTGCATGGGTCGTGAATTCATG
>JBBKVW010000170.1:0-5940 GCA_037968655.1 Burkholderiaceae bacterium | reverse complement strand
CTGTTCGCCGCCGGCGGCACCGGTGAATTCTTCTCGCTGACGGGCGACGAATATCCGGCCATCATCAAGACCGCGGTCGACACCTGCCGCGGCAAGGTGCCGATCATCGCCGGCGCTGGCGGGCCGACCCGGTTTGCGATTGCCTGCGCGCAGGAGGCTGAACGGCTGGGCGCGCACGGCATCCTGTTGATGCCGCATTACCTGACCGAAGCCGGCCAGGAAGGCCTGATCGCGCATGTGGAGGCGGTGTGCAAGAGCGTGCAATTCGGCGTCGTCGTTTACAACCGCAACGTCTGCAAGCTGACGCCCGACTCGCTCGCCATCCTGGCCGACCGCTGCCCGAACCTGATCGGCTTCAAGGACGGCGTGGGCGAGATCGAGAACATGGTGGCGATCTACCAGCGCATGGGCGACCGTTTTTCGTACCTGGGTGGCCTGCCCACGGCCGAGGTCTATGCGGCAGCCTACAAGGCATTGGGCACGCCGGTGTATTCGTCGGCGGTGTTCAATTTCATTCCCAGAACCGCAGTGGATTTCTACAAGGCGGTGGCGTCGGACGACCTGGCGACCCAGCACCGTTTGCTGAAGGACTTCTTCATGCCCTACCTGACGATTCGCAACCGCATGGCCGGTTATGCCGTGAGCATCGTCAAGGCCGGCGCCAGGATCGTTGGCCATGATGCAGGCCCGGTGCGTCCGCCGCTGACCGACCTCAAGCCGGACGAGGTGGAGCAACTCGCGGCGCTGATCAAGTCGCTGGGTCCGCAATAGGGGTACTGCGCGGATAGCGCCGAAGGGCTGTTCCCGCCGCAAACGCCCGTAGGAGCCCGACCGCGCTTGCGCCGCCTGCCCCGTGAACGTAACCTTGCAGACACCCTCCTTTTCGCATCCAACATCAAGGGATATTTCGCCATGACTACACAACAACACGACAACCTCATCAACGGCCAGTGGCTTGCCGGCGACAGCTACAGCCCCAATGTCAACCCCTCGAACACCGCTGACGTGCTGGGTCACTACACCCAGGCCAGCGCCGCGCATATGGATGCCGCGGTCCAGGCGGCCCGCGCCGCATTTCCGGCCTGGTCAACTGCAGGCATCCAGGCCCGCTCCGACGCGCTGGACAAGATCGGCAACGAGATCCTGGCGCGGCGCGAGGAGCTGGGCACCCTGCTGGCGCGCGAGGAGGGCAAGACCCGCGCCGAGGGCATCGGCGAGGCCGGGCGTGCCGGCCATATCTTCAAGTTCTTCGCCGGCGAATGCCTGCGCCTGGCCGGCGAGACGCTGGCCTCGGTGCGCCCGGGCATCGGCGTCGAGGTCACGCGTGAGCCACTGGGCGTAGTCGGCCTGATCACGCCATGGAATTTCCCGATCGCGATTCCTGCCTGGAAGGTAGCGCCCGCGTTGGCCTACGGAAATTGCGTCGTGCTCAAGCCCGCCGACCTGGTGCCGGGCTGCGCCTGGGCGCTGGCCGACATCATCAGCCGCAGCGGCATTCCGGCCGGCGTGTTCAACCTGGTGATGGGCCGCGGCAGCGTGGTCGGCGATGTTCTGGTCAACCATCCGGGCATCGACGCGATCAGCTTCACCGGTTCGCAAGCCGTGGGGGGGCGCATCGCGCAGCAATGCGCGCTGAACCTGAAGAAGGTCCAGCTCGAGATGGGTGGCAAGAATCCGCAGGTGGTGCTCGACGACGCGGACCTGGGCCAGGCGGTGGAGCTGTGTGTGCAAAGCGCATTCTTCTCGACTGGCCAACGCTGCACCGCATCGAGCCGGCTCATCGTCACCGAAGGTATCTACCCGAAATTCATCGCGGCCATGCAGGCGCGCATGACCGCGCTCAAGGTGGGCGACGCCCTGCAGGCCGGCATCGACATCGGCCCGGTGTCGTCGCAGTCGCAATTGGCGCAGGACGTGGACTACGTGGGTATAGCCACGGGTGAAGGCGCCAAGCTGTTGCTCGGCGGCGAGCGCCTGCAGCGCGACACCGAGGGCTATTACATGGCGCCGGCGCTGTTCACCGACACCACGATGGACATGCGCATCAACCGCGAGGAGGTGTTCGGCCCGGTGGCCAGCGTCATCCGGGTCAAGGACTATGAGGCCGCACTGGCGGCAGCCAACAACACGCCGTTCGGCTTGTCCGCCGGCATCGCGACCACCTCGCTCAAGTACGCAACGCACTTCAAGCGCCACAGCCAGGCTGGCATGGTGATGGTCAATTTGCCCACGGCCGGCGTGGACTATCACGTGCCGTTCGGCGGGCGCAAGGGTTCGAGTTTCGGCGCGCGTGAGCAGGGCCGCTATGCGCAGGAGTTTTTCACCACCGTGAAAACGGCTTATACGCTGGCCTGAGGCACAACACATCACTGCGCTGCATGATTTGGCGGCAGCTGGCGTGACGCCATCTGCCGCTGCGCGGCGGCTCAGGTCTCGTACCGATACCCTGTTCCATTCCTGGTTTTCAACGACTGTCCGTTATGTCTGAATCCGAGTTGCCCAAGCCCCACCGCATCGCAATGCACGCAAATGACAACGTGGCCATCGTCGCCAACGATGGCGGCCTGCCTGCGGGCACGGTGTTTGCAGATGGATTGAAGCTGCGCGACAAGGTGCCTCAAGGCCACAAAGTGAGCCTGTCCGACATCGCGCAAGGTGCGCCGGTGCGGCGCTACAACGTGGTCATCGGCACCGCGCTGCGCGACATTCCCTCAGGCAGTTGGGTGCACGAGCGGCTGCTGCAGATGCCGCAGGCCCGATCGCTGGAAGGTCTGCCGATGGCCACGGTGCGGCCACAGCCGCTGCCGCCGCTGCAGGGCCACACCTTCGAGGGCTACCGCAATGCCGACGGCTCGGTGGGTACGCGCAACATCCTGGCGATCACGACCACGGTGCAGTGTGTGGCCGGCGTTGTCGATTTTGCGGTGCGGCGCATCAAGGACGAATTGATGCCGCTGTTCCCGAATGTCGACGACGTGGTGGGGCTGGAGCATAGCTATGGCTGCGGCGTGGCCATCGACGCGCCCGACGCGGTCTTTCCGATTCGCACGCTGCGCAACATCAGCCTGAACCCCAACTTTGGCGGCGAGGTGATGGTGGTCAGCCTGGGCTGCGAAAAGCTGCAACCCGAGCGCCTGCTGCCGCCGGGCGTGATTCCGATCAGCGACCAGCGCGGCGCGCAGGACGCGCTGGACGTGGTCTGCCTGCAGGACGCCGGCCATGTCGGCTTCATGTCGATGATCGAGTCGATCATGCGCCAGGCCAGGCTGCACCTGGAACGGCTGGACAAGCGCCGCCGCGAGACCTGCCCGGCGTCCGAGCTGGTGGTGGGCGTGCAATGCGGCGGCAGCGATGCGTTTTCGGGCGTCACCGCCAATCCTGCGGTGGGTTTTGCCACCGACCTGCTGGTGCGCGCCGGCGCCACGGTGATGTTCTCGGAAGTCACCGAGGTGCGCGACGGCATCGACCAATTGACGTCGCGCGCCGCCAGCAACGAGGTGGCCCAGGCGATGCTGCGCGAGATGGACTGGTACGACCGCTACCTGGAGCGCGGCCAGGTCGACCGCAGCGCCAACACCACACCCGGCAACAAGGCTGGCGGCCTGTCCAACATCGTCGAGAAGGCGATGGGCTCGATCATCAAGTCGGGCACTGCGCCCATCATGGGTGTTGTGCCGCCGGGCGAAAAGGCGACCCAGAAAGGCCTGCTGTTTGCCGCCACGCCGGCCAGCGACTTCATCTGCGGCACCTTGCAGCTGGCCGCCGGCATCAACCTGCATGTGTTCACCACCGGGCGCGGCACGCCCTATGGCCTGGCCGAGGTGCCGGTGATCAAGGTGGCCACGCGCAGCGACCTGGCGCGGCGCTGGCATGACCTGATGGACCTGGACGCCGGGCGCATTGCGACTGGCGAAGCCAGCATCGACGATATCGGCTGGGAGCTTTTCCAGATGCTGCTGGCGACCGCCAGCGGCAAGAAAACCTGGGCCGAGCACTGGAAGCTGCACAACGCGCTGGTGCTGTTCAACCCGGCGCCGGTGACGTGAGGCACGGATTTTGCCCACGTCGTGTCGGCGCGCCATCGCGCACCGTCGCCTCCATGCACGGCTGAATCCGCCGACCCGGCGCTGCGACACATCTGTTTTTTCGTCCCCTTTTTCCTAACCCTCCAACACCATCAGGAGCTCGACCCATGCACCGTAGAACCCTTGTTGCCCTTGCGGCAACCGTCGCCCTGTCCGCGACCATGCCCATGGCCGCGTTCGCGCAGTCCGACTACCCCACCAAACCGGTCAAGATCATCGTCGTGTTCCCGCCCGGCGGCACCAGCGACGTGATGGCGCGCATGGTGGCCGACGAGCTGGGCAAGGTGCTCAAGCAGCCGGTGATCGTCGAGAACATCGCCGGCGCCGGCGGCATCGTCGGCACCGAACGCGCGGCCAAGATGGCGCCCGATGGCTACACCCTGGTGCAGACCGGCGTGGGCCAGAACGCCGTGGCGCACGGGCTCGACCCCAACCTCAAATACAACTCGATGACCGATTTCGTGCACATCACGCAGGTGCATTCCGGCCCCAATGTGCTGGTGGTGCACCCGGACACGCAGTTCAAATCGGTCAAGGACGTGGTGGCCTATGCCAAGGCCAATCCCGGCAAGCTCGACTACGGCTTCACCCACGCCGCCTCTGGCCACATGGCGATGGAGTTGTTCAAGCAGACCGCCGGCATTTTTCTGACCGGCATTCCCTACCGTGGCGGCGGCCCGATGGTGAGCGACCTGCTGGGCGGCACGATCCCGATGATGTTCATCAACCAGGACTCGGCGCTGCAGCATGTTAGGGCCGGCAAGATGCGCGCGCTGGCAGTCACCAGCGCCCAGCGCAACCCGCTGTACCCGGACGTGCCCACCATCGCCGAAGCAGGCTTCAAGGGCTTCGAGGCCATGTCCTGGTCGGGTCTGTCGGCCATCAAGGGCACACCCCAGCCCATCATCGACAAGATCGAGGCGGCCATGGTGCAGGTGATGCAGTCCGAAACCGTCAAGCAGCGCATGGGCTCGGTTGGTTTCATCATTCCGCCGCAGGGCTCAAAGCCCTATACCGCTTTTGTGAAGAAAGAGATTGATACCTGGAGCAAGGTGATCAAGACTGCGGGGATCAAGCCGCAGTGAGCGGACCCGTTGGCGGCGCGTCAACACGTCGGGAGACCTGTGACCGGTCAATTTCAGGATTGGCCGCGTGGCAATTCCCTTGCGGGTCCTGGCGTATCCGGCTCGAGAAGAATTGCTGATTGTCGGGCGGCAATGATGGCGTTAGGCCAGGGCGTTTCGCTGTTGCGTGGTCTGCCCGCAAGACCGCGGGAAAAACTGCTAACGCAGCAAGACATTGAGGCCGGGCAGTATGTCAGCCTCCTCAATATAACCAATAGCGCCCGGCGTCGAAGTGACGAATCGAATAATGTCACTGCTCTTCATCAGCTCCTTGGGCGACGCTCCCTTGCCGATATAGCGGCGCACCGTCCAATATGCCGTGTATTTGTCTTCGTCCTGATTGAGGTACACCTGCAGAAACCGATCGCGCACGGGATTGCCGGGATTGGCATTGATTGCTGTAATTGATACCCCGTCGACCTCAATAACCTTTCCAGTGTAAATACGCGCCACGGTTTGCGCGTCCAATCGCTTGACGTTCGAATGACCGATCACAACAACACCGCCAATAGCATGAATATCTGATACTGCCGGGGCCAAGGCGAGCATTACAAGAACTGATCGTCTTCGCAGCGTAGCCATGGTCGATTGCGTTAAAAAACCATGCTGTAGGACAGCGAAATCACGTTGATATTTTGGTTTCGAATATTGCTGCCGGGTGGCGCGTCGACCAGGCTTGATACTTGACCAATGCGCACACGCATCAGTTCCGCCTTGATTTTGCTGGTGGG
>JBBKVW010000169.1:0-3704 GCA_037968655.1 Burkholderiaceae bacterium | reverse complement strand
ACCCAGTTGCGGGCGCAGCAGGGCGGCGGCCAGATTGGACATGCGCATGCTGAAGTTCGGTGTCGCGTACTTCCAGCGTTCGAACACCGCATTCGAGGGCCTCAGGATGTGCTGTTCATACATCATGTAGCAGCCTGACATCAGGATGGCCTGGGCCGCAATGTCGTCATCGTCGGTGACCAGCAAACCGCCTTCGCCCGAATTGATGTGCTTGTACGTTTGCGTGCTGTAACAGCCGATGCGGCCCCAGGTCCCCGTGTAGCGGCCATCCCATTTGGCGCCCATGGTGTGGGCACAGTCTTCCAGCAGAGCAACACCATGGCGATCACACAGCGCACGCACAGCCGACATGTCCGTGATGTGTCCCCGCATGTGGGACACAAGAAAAACCTTGGCGTCGCTGGTTTCCAGCTTGCGGGCCAGGTCGGCCAGATCGGTGGTGTAGTCGGGGGCGGTTTCCACCAATACAGGTTGGGCACCGGCGTGGGCAATGGCACCGGGCACCGGTGCCAGCGTGAAGCTGCTGGTCAAGACCTTGTCCCCGGCCTTGACTCCCAATGCCTTCAAGGCAATGAACATCGCCGCTCCGCAGGAGTTCACTGCAACGCAGTACTTGCTGCCCACATAGTCGGCGTACTCCTGCTCGAGCAAGGATGGCTCCGGATATCCAGTGCCCTGTTCACCATACCGGTGCAGGCGTCCGCCGCGCATCATGTCAATGGCACGCGCAATCGCATCCTCGGGAATTGGCTCGGATGCACTCAGGTCCTTGCCAAACCAGAGTCCATCCGCAGCGCGCCCTTCGCCACCAGCGCTCGCTGCGACGATCAGCGGGGGGGGAAACACATTCTTCATCTGGAACTAGCTCTGATGGCCGCCGAGCTCGCCCGCATCGAAAGACTCTTGTGGGTAATATTTCTTGAGACGGATGTCCGCTGTGCGCGCATGCCCTTCCATGCCTTCGAGGCGTGAAATGCGCGCCGCCACCTGACCGACCGCGCGCGATGCATCCCGGTTCAGGCGTTGCCAGGTCACGGTCTTGATGAACTTGCCCACGGACAGGCCGCCCGAATACCGGGCCGCACCGCGGGTCGGCAGGATATGGTTGGGTCCGCTGCACTTGTCGCCGTACGCGACGGTGGTTTCCTCGCCCAGGAAGAGCGAACCGTAATTGGTCAGGTTGGCCAGCCACCAGTCCAGGTCGTGCGCCATCACCTGCAGATGTTCACAGGCGTAGTTGTCGCTCACCCGGACGGCCTCTTCGCGGCTATCCACCAGTACCACCTCGGCATGGTCGCGCCAGGCGGCCGTTGCGGCAGCGCGGGCCACGTCGGGCAACGCAGCGATGAATGAGGGCGCCAATTCCATCACCTTGAGCCCCAGCTCGCGCGATGTCGTGATCAGCCAGACCGGGGAATCCGGGCCATGCTCCGCCTGGCCTACCAAGTCCGCGGTGACGATGGCCGGGTCCGCGCTGTCGTCGGCAATGATGGCCGACTCCGTGGGACCGGCGACGACGTCAATACCCACCCGCCCGAACAACATGCGTTTGGCCTCGGCCACGAAGCGGTTGCCAGGTCCGACGATGATGTCGGCGGGTTTGCCGGTAAACAGCCCGTAGGCCAGCGCCGCCACGCCTTGCACACCACCGAGCGCCAGCACGGTGTGCGCGCCGCACAACTGCATGGCGTACAGGATGGCGGGGTGAATGCCCGAGTCCTTGTGCGCGGGGGTCGTCGCGATGATGTTCTTCACGCCGGCCACCGCGGCCGTGCCCACACTCATGATGGCGCTCGCCGCATGGGCATAGCGGCCACCCGGCACGTAGCAGCCAGCGGTGTTGCAGGGGATCAGCCGCTGGCCGACGGTCAGGCCGGGGATCAGCTCGGCGGAGAACTCCTGCATCGAATCGCGCTGGCGGCGCGCGAAGTCCTGCACCCGGTCGCGCGCAAAACGAATGTCGTCTTTCACGCCCTGGCTGAGCGCGGCTTCGGCGCGCGCGAAGTCGGCCGGGCCGACCACGATGTCGCCCAGCCAGCCGTCCAGCTCGCTGGCATAGCGGCGCGCCGCCGACTCACCGTCGGATGCCAGCGCATCGAGCATGCCGCGCACCGTGGCACCCGTGGCGGTGTCGACGGCCTGGGTCGGTGGATGGGCCTGCTTGAGGTAGACGATGGGCTTGTGAGAATTTGCGGTCATGCGATTGCTATCCTGGTTGTTAAGCGAAGCAGCGTCTTGCCACGATCCGCTGGTCACCCATGTCGAAAGGGCCTGAACTTGCGAGGCCCTGCAACTCGATGCCGGGCGGGAACGGATTGGTTCGGGCCTCTGCGCTGCGCCCGGCATGTTTGCTCTAGATGGCGCTTGTGCGGCGTCGACTTCTCAGTTGCCCGTTGTGCATGGTCGTGTCATCCTTTGACCAGCAGGTTCATCGGGTCGTACAGGCAGCCTTCCACCACCTGCGCCGCACACCGCTGGCCCAGGATTTCGACCGCCAGTTCGCCGCCGACCGCGGCGTGCTCCGGCATGACGAACGCCATCGCGATGTTCTTCTGCAGCCGGTGCCCATAGGCACCCGAGGTGACGGAGCCGATCAGGCGCTCGCCCAGATAGACCGGGTCGCCCGCATGCGCGGCCGCGACCTCGCATTGCACGACCAGGGTCACGAACTGGCGCAGCGGGCCGCGCTCGATTTCCTTTTGCAGCGCGGCCTTGCCGATGAAGTCGGCCTTGGCCATGTTGACGAACCGGTCCAGTCCCGACTCCATCGGGTTGCGTTCATAGATCAGGTCCGCCTTCCAGTGCCGGTAGCTTTTTTCCAGGCGCATGGACTCGGTGGCATAGAGGCCGAACAGCGACAGCTCGAACGCCTTGCCGGCCTCCTGCAGCAGCTTCCAGGCGAGGTAGAGCTGTTCGTTGGGTATGTGCAGCTCGTAGGCCAGCTCGCCGGAGAAGCTGACGCTCATCGCGACCATCTGCGCATGGCCGAGCATCACGGTGCGCGCGCGCATCCAGGGAAAAGCCTTTTTGGACCAGTCCGTGCGCGGCGACAGCGACTGCAGCAGCGCGCGCGAGCGGGGCCCCGCCACGACCAGGATCGTGTGCGAGGCGGCCATTTCGGTAATGCGCACGCCGGCCGGCTTGAACTGCATCAGCCAATCGAGGTCATGCCATTCGGAGGCCGCGGCCGAGCCGTACCAGTAGCGCTGCTCGCCCAGCTTGGCGATGGTGGCCTCGGCCAGCACATGCCCGTGTTCGTTCAGCAGATAACACAGCCGCACATGGCCGACCACCGTCGGCAGGTTGCCGCAGACCAGCCGGTCGAGGAATTCTGCGGCTCCGTCGCCGGCGATTTCGAATCGGTTGAAGCCGGACACTTCCATGATGCCGACGTTCTTCTGCAACCGCCGGATCTCCTCGGCCACCACCGCGTGGGTGGCATTGAAACGCCAGCCCGGCACATCCTGGAAAGCGTCGTCGGGCTTGAAGAACAGCGCGCGCTCCCAGCCGTTGACCGTGCCCCATTGCGCCTTGAGCTGGTCGAGCACCGGGTACAGCGGCGTGGTGCGCGCCAGGCGGGCCTCGGGCCGGAACTCGTGCGGCAGGTGGTAGTGGAATTCGGCCCGGTAGTCCTCCACGGCCTTGAGGCAGGTGTGCTCGGTGTTGGCGTACTGCGTGAACCGGCGCGGATCCAGGCACCAGGC
>JBBKVW010000168.1:0-2650 GCA_037968655.1 Burkholderiaceae bacterium | reverse complement strand
AGGTCGATATGGGCAGCAAGAAGATCACCCTGAAACACGGCGAAATCAAGAACCTGGACATGCCCCCGATGACGATGGTGTTCCAGGTAAAGGACCCGGCCATGCTGGAGAAGGTCAAGGCTGGCGACAAAGTCCAGTTCACGGTTGACAACTTGAACGGCGCGATGACCGTTCTGACGATCGAGCTGGCCAAGAAGTAGGCTAGTCTCGCCGTAGGTTCCAGTGACCGAGATTGATTGACGTATGCAAGCCAGGAAGATAGTCGCGGCCATCTGCTTCTCGTTCGTCGTTTTCGGTGTCCTGGCACCCGGCGTTGCCCGCTCCGATGGGGCGCCGGCAAGAATTACCCACATTCATGGCCTGTATTTCGGGGCGGACGGCGCCTTGCATATTCCGGGCCACCGCGGAATCGTTCGATACACCAACGATCATTGGACACGATTGCCCGGGCCCGCACATGACTTCGCCGGCTTTGCGGCAGGTCGTGATGTTCTGTATGGCAGCGGACACCGGGAGGCGGGTTCCAAAAATGCCGGCTCATTGGGGCTGAAAACGAGCACCGATGGCGGGCGGACCTGGAGCTTGAAGGCGATGCTCGATGGATCCGATTTCCACAACATTGCCACGGGATACCTCAGTGGAGCCGTATACCTTCTCAACGAGACTTCCAGTGCGCAGTTGCCGAGGCCCGGGATTTACGGCAAGAAAGCCGCAAGCGCGCCATGGAGGCGCGCCGCAATGCAGGGCCTGGTCGGCGAGGTCAAGGCCATTGCGGTTCACCCCAGTGAGCCAGGTACGGTTGTCGTTGGCACCTCGTCCGGCCTGTACCTGTCCCGCGATGCCGGGGACACATTTGTTCTGATTTCCGGCATCCAGCGCGTTTTCGCCGCGTCGTTCGACCGATCGGGGGATGCCGTCTGGTTCGGCACCTATGACCGCGTGGCCAAGTTGGTACGGTTGGATCTCAAAGCCGGCTTCGCGGTTCGGGAACTGACGCTGCCGCCCATGCAGGGCGATGCCATTGCGCATATCGCATTCAACCCATCAAACGCGGGCGAAATGGCAATTGCGACCACTCGCCGCAACCTGTTTTTGAGTCGCGATGATGGCTCGAACTGTGTTCAACTGTTGAACGAAGGGGACCCCGTGAGGTCGACGTTCTGACAAAGGCGGGTAAGACAGCACTGGTTTGTCCTGGCCTCGTCCAGGCATCTGAAAGTCGAAAGTGAAGAATGCTATCGCGCCCATGGCGCTCGACTACCGAATACTCTGGACGATGCTGGGCGGCAAGCGTGGCGGTGTGCTGGTGACGGTTGCCTACTTCCGGTTTTTGCATCCGGCGGTACTGCAGCATGCGGACATGCACAGCTTCGCCGAACTGGGCTATTTCATCGTGGCCTGCATCGCGCTCGTTGTTGCAGGGCGCAGCGTAGCCAGGCGCTGGTCCCATCGATTGAAGCTGGCAAACGGAGCTTTTCCGTCGGGCGTGTTCGGCGATGGTTTGCGCAAAGGTGCATTGCTGGTGCCCACGTATCTCGCCCTGCTGAGTTTTGCCGGCTGGGTTGCGGCAGCGGCGATATGGGGCATCGCCTGGCCCCTGTGGAGTGACTCGTTTGTGCTCGCGGGAGCCGTTCGGAAAAGCGTCGGACTGATCTTCGTCTCCGGTACGGTTGTGTCGGTCTACATCTTCCTGGCCAGCGAGCGCATCTGGCGCGAGCGCATTCCGCACATCTTTCCCGATGGCCAGCTCGCAGCGGCGAAAGCGCCCAGACTTCGGGTTCGTACCCGGATGGTGGTTCTTTTCATGCTCATGAGTGCCCTGCCCATGATGGTGTTGTCGGTGGCCACGCTGGCCAGGGCGAGCGCCCTTTTGCAGGCCAAAGTCGAATCGCCGGAAGTCGTGATCAACAATCTGGTAGTGCTACAGGTGGTGCTTGCATTGACGGGCCTGTTTGTGGCGATGCGTCTGGCGAACTATGTTGCCGACAGCGTGTCACAGCCACTAAGCGTGCTGTTGTCGTCGATGCAGCAGGTCAAGACGGGCAACTTGCAAGTGCACTGCCCGGTCGTGTCAAACGACGAATTGGGCGAGGCCGGCGAAGGCTTCAACCAGATGGTGCAAGGCCTGCGCGAGCGCGAGGAGATACGGGAGACCTTTGGCAGGTACGTCAGTCCGCAGGTCCGCGATGAAATTCTGACCGGGCGCGCGAAGCTTGAGGGCGGCCTGCGGGATGTCTCGATCCTGTTTGCGGATCTGCGCGGCTTTACCAGCTGGGTAGAGTCGACGGATCCAACTGTCGTTGTTGCCGACCTGAACGCCTACTTCACGGAAATGGATGCGGCGATTCGCGACAACGGCGGTCTGGTGCTCCAGTTCATCGGAGACGAGATCGAAGCCGTGTTCGGCGCGCCCAATGCGGATGACAGCCATGCCGATCATGCGGTTGCGGCCGCGTTGGCAATGCAGCAACGACTCGATGCCTGGAATATCTCCAGGCGCGCTTCGGGCAAGCCGGAGATGCACCATGGCATTGGCATTCACTCAGGGAAGGTGGTTGCGGGAATCATCGGCAGCGCTTCGCGCATGTCCTATTCGCTGGTCGGCGACGTCGTGAATGTCGCGTCCCGAATCCAGTCGCTGAACAAGGAG
>JBBKVW010000167.1:0-6501 GCA_037968655.1 Burkholderiaceae bacterium | reverse complement strand
CTGGATCCAACCTGGATCTACTGGCGCGCCCGCGCTCTGATGTCGGCCGGTCGACCGGCGTCCGATCGGGCCCAGGCCACCACGATGCTCGAGAGCATTGCGAGCGAGCGTGGCTTCTACGAGCAATTGGCGCTGGAAGAACTGGGCCGCAAGATCACGGTTCCGCCTGCCCCGCCCGCTTTGAGCGACAAGGAAAAGGAAACCGCCAGGACCAATCCGGCGTTGATACGCAGCGCCTACGCGATAGGCCTGGGCCTGCGCAGTGAAGGCAACCGCGAATGGAACTACGCGGTGCGCCTGCACGAGCCCGGTGGCATGGACGACCGCAACCTGCTGGCGACCGCCGACCTCGCCTGCGCACGCGAAGACTGGATTAACTGCATCAACACCAGCGAGCGCACGCGTGGATTCATGGCCTTCAACCAGCGTTTTCCGATGCCCCTGCACGACGCGGTGCTGCCACGTGCCCGCGAAATCGGCCTGGATCCGGCCTACGTTTATGGGCTGATCCGCCAGGAAAGTCGCTTCCTGATGGATGCGCGCTCGGGCGTCGGCGCATCGGGGCTGATGCAGGTGATGCCTGCCACCGCGCGCTGGACCGCCAAGAAAATCGGGCTGGATGACTTCAAGGGCAGCCAGATCAACGACCGCGACACCAATATCGCCATCGGCACGGCCTACCTGAAGCTGGCGCTGGATGATTTTTCAGGCTCCATGCCGCTGGCGGCTGCCGCTTACAACGCCGGCCCCGGGCGACCGCGCAACTGGCGCAACGGCCCGGTGGTGGAGGCCGCGATCTGGGCCGAGAACATTCCGTTCCACGAGACCCGCGACTATGTCAAGAAGGTGCTCAGCAACACCACCAATTACGCCGCCATACTGACAGGCCAGCCGCAATCGCTCAAGGCGCGGCTGGGCATGGTCGGTCCGCGCTCGGCCGATGCCCCGGTCGCGAACAAGGACCTGCCATAGTGTCCTGAGCTGGAAAAAAACAATGAAGCGAATTCTTGTATTGGGCGGCAGTGGCTTCATCGGAAGCCATGTCTGCGAAAAGGCCTCGCAGCTCGACTGCCGCATCACCGTGCCCACGCGCCACATCGTGCATGCGCGCACGGTGCAGTCGCTGCCCTGGGTCGATGTGATCGAGGCCGACATCCATGACGCAGCTGCGCTGGCGCAACTGGTACAGGGCCACGACGCCGTGGTCAACCTGATCGCCATATTGCACGGCGACGTGGCCGCTTTCGACCATGTGCATGTCGCACTGGTGCAAAAGCTGGTGGACGCCTGCCAGGGCGCTGGCGTCAAACGGCTGGTGCATGTCAGTGCGCTGGGTGCAGCCGCGGATGCGCCCTCCCTTTACCAGCGCAGCAAGGCCAAGGGCGAGGCCGTGCTGGCGTCAAGCAAGCTGGACCATACCGTGCTGCGACCCAGCGTGGTTTTCGGCGCCAATGACCGCTTCCTGAACCTGTTTGCGCGGATGCAGGCGGTCTTTCCATTCGTTCCGCTGGCAGGTGCCGATTGCCGCTTCCAGCCGGTCTGGGTGCAGGATGTGGCGCAGGCCATCATCCACCTGCTCGACGGGCGCGGTGTCGCGCCGGCGGGCGGCGCCAAGGCGGGCGCGCATATCGTCGAAGCCTGCGGTCCCGAGGTGTTTACGCTGCGCGAACTGGTGCAATTGGCCGGACAACTGTCGGGCAATCCCCGGCCGGTCTTCGCCCTGTCGCCCAAACTGGCGCGACTGCAGGCGCGGTTCATGGAAATGCTGCCGGGCGAGCCGCTTCTGAGCCAGGACAATCTCGCGTCCATGCAGGTGGACAACGTCGCCAGCGGCGTGCTGCCCGACTTGCGCACGCTGGGCCTGCGGCCCAGCTCGGTGCGCTCCATTGCGGGAACCTACCTGCGGCCGGGACCGGCCGATCCGCTGCTGGTGCGTCGCCGCCTGTCGGGGCGCCTGTAACGCGGCGCCGCACGGCGCCAGCACGATGACTGGAGAATGAATTTGATGAGCGCCAATACCGATGCCCTGCTGGAGCGCATCGACACCAAACGCGATGAACTGGTCGCCCTGACCCAGGAACTGGTCCGCATACCCACCATCAACCCGCCCGGCGACGCCTATGAAGCCTGCGCGCGGGTGCTCGGCGAGCGCCTGCGCAAGCGCGGCTTCACGATCGAATACATCCGCGCCGATGGCGCGCCCGGCGACAAGGACAGCCATCCGCGCGTCAACATGGTGGCCCGGCTGGAAGGCGAATCTGGCGGTGAATGCGTGCATTTCAACGGCCATATCGACGTCGTGGAACCGGGCCCCGGCTGGACGCACGACCCGTTTGCCGCCAACGTCGATGGCGACCGCATCTACGGGCGCGGCACCTGCGACATGAAGGGCGGCATTGCGTCCAGCGTGATCGCCGTCGAGGCCATCCTGGACGCGGGAATCAAATTCCCCGGCGCGATCGAGATCAGCGGCACGGTGGACGAAGAGTCCGGCGGCTATGCCGGCGTCGGCCATCTGGCCAGCCTGGGCTATTTCAGCCGCCCGAAGGTGCACCATGTCATCATTCCCGAGCCGCTGGGCGTGGACCGGATCTGCCTGGGCCACCGCGGCGTCTGGTGGGCCGAGGTCGAGACGCGTGGGCGCATCGCGCATGGCTCCATGCCCTTCCTGGGCGATTCGGCGATCAGCCACATGGGTGCCTTTTTGCATCTGCTTGAGACCGAACTCGGCGCCAAGCTGCGCGGCCGCCACACCGCACAGCCGGTCGAGCCACCCGGCGCGCGGGTCAGCACCCTGAACATCAACAGCCTGCACGGCGGCCAGGTGGAGCAGATTTTCAGCCTGGACGATCAGGGCCGGCCGACCGGCGACCTGCCCTCGCCGCTGGTGGCGCACAGCTGCCGCGCGGTGCTGGACCGGCGCTTCATTGCCGAGGAGACGCTCGAAGGCGTCAAGGCCGAGATCGTCGCGATGCTCGACGAGTTGAAGGCAAAGCGGCCGGGTTTTGACTACGGGCTGCGCGACATCATGAGTTTCCTGCCCACCGCCACGCCCAAGGATGCAGCCGTCGTCGACGCAACCGCACGCGCGATTGCCCGGGTGCTGGGGCGCGAGCCCGGCTACATCTCCAGCCCCGGCACCTACGACCAGAAGCACATCGTGCGCACCGGCAAGCTGGACCAGTGCATCGCATATGGCCCGGGCATTCTGGACCTGGCGCACCAACCCGACGAATACATCGGCATCCAGGACATGGTCGACTCGGCCAAGATCATGGCGCTGGCCACGCTGAGCCTGACCCGCGGCGGCCGCGGCTGAGGCCGGGCGCGCGCCGCATGGGCCTCATGCGGCTGTAGCGGCTCTGGCGGATCCTGACACTTTGAGCGTCAGCCTACCGCTGCATCGGCGTGCCGCGGCCTTCGGCCTGCTGGCCGCCCTGGCCTCGACTTTCGGCCAGTCGATCTTCATCGGCCTGTTTGGCGGCCCGATCCAGACCGCATTGCATCTGCAACCGGCGCAATGGGGTGCCTTGTATGGCCTGGCCACCGGCGCCAGCGGCATGCTGATGTTCTGGCTCGGCGCCATGGCCGATCGCATGGCCGCAGCCCGCGCAATCACGATCGCGCTTGTCATCCTGGCCTGTGGCGCCGTCACCATGGCGCTGGCACAAGGCCCGTGGATGCTGGCGCTGGCATTCTTCTGCCTGCGCCTGGGCGGCCAGGGCCTGTGTTCGCATCTCGCCATCGTTACGGCGGCGCGCCATGCGCGCCAGCGCGGTCGCAATATCGCCATCGCCGCCTTCGGTTTCATTCTGGGTGAAGCATTGCTGCCGCTGGTGGTGACCGCGATGATGGGCTTCATCGACTGGCGCTGGGTCTGGGGCTGCGCCGGCGCGCTGGTGCTGCTTGGCGCAATGCCATTGCTGCGCCACGTCGCGGCACCACTGCCACTGCTGCCGGTCCCCGCAAACCGTGCGGGTCACGCGCCTGCTGGTCAGGCACCGTTGGCGGCTGAACCGGGGCGCGCCGAAGCACCGCCCGTGGCAGCTGAAAAAGCCTTGCCGCAAACGACGCCGTCCGAAGCGCCGCAGTTGCGCCGGCGCGACCTGCTGCGCAGTCCGGCTTTCCTGGCGGCATTGCCGGTGCTGCTGCTGATTCCCTTCGTCGTGACCTCGGTGTTCGTGCACCAGGCCAGCATCTCGGCATTGCGCGGCTGGAGCCCGGCCCAGGTCGCGTGGGCCTACCTGTGTTTTGCCGGCAGCCAGGCCGTCATGACCTGGCTTGCGGGGCGCCTGGTCGACCATAGCGGCGCGGTCCAGATGTTCCGCTTCTATCTCTGGCCGCTGGCCGGCGCAGTGCTGATCGGCGCTTTCGCGCCGCCGGGCGCCGCACTGTGGGGCCTGTATCTGGGCCTGGGCCTGGCATCCGGATGCCAGGGCGTGCTCTCGGGCGCCTTGTGGGCCGAATTGTTCGGTATCGAACGTCTGGGCATGGTGCGCGGGGTCTTCACTGCGCTGATGGTCTTGTCCACCGCCGCCTCGCCGCCCTTGCTGGGACTTGCATTGCAGGCACAGACACCGCTGACGCTATTGGCGGGCGTCACGGCTGTCTACGTGCTGCTGATGCCGCTGCTGATGCACCGCTGGGTCCGGCCCGCGTTTGCGCCGACGGCCGATTGACCCGCGGCGCCGCACTTGTGCGATTGGGCGGAGCACGCGTCCACTAGACTTGACGGGCCGCCGCGCCAATCACACACCATGCAACTCCTGCGCACGATCACCACCCGTCTGCTGTTGCTGTGCATGCTCCTGGCAGCTGGCGCCGGCGCGGCAGCGCAAGCCGGGCCAAGCATTGCGGCGGCGTCCGACCTGAAGTTCGCGCTCGACGACATCGCCGCGGCGTTTCGCAAGGACACCGGCCAGGCGCTGCGCATCAGCTACGGCTCGTCGGGCAATTTCATGCGTCAGATCGCACAGGACGCGCCGTTCGAGCTGTTCCTGTCGGCCGACGAGTCGTTCGTGTTCCAGCTGGCCGACATGCACCGGACGCTGGACCGCGGCGCCCTGTACGCGATCGGACGCATCGTGCTGTTCGCGCCCAAAACATCGCGGCTGCAACCCGATGCGCAACTCGCCGACCTGCGCCAAGCTGTGGCCGACGGCCGCATCACCCGCTTCGCGATCGCCAATCCCGAGCACGCGCCCTATGGCCGGGCTGCGATGGAGGCGCTGCAATCCGCCGGATTGTGGGAGAGCCTGCAGCCGCGCCTGGTGCTCGGCGAGAACGTATCGCAGGCGGCGCAGTTTGCGGTCTCGGGCTCGGCGCAAGGCGGCATCTTTGCGTACTCGCTGGCGCTCGCACCGGCCCTGGCCGACGCCGGTCGCCATGTATTGATTCCCGAATCCATGCACCAGCCACTGCGCCAGCGCATGGTGCTGACGCGCAAGGCGGGGCCAGTCGCGCAGCGCTTTTACGCCTACCTGCAGCAGCCGGCGGCGCGCCAGGTTTTCAAGCGCTACGGATTCGTGCTGCCCGGCGAATCAGGCAACTGAGGCGCGTCGATGGATTGGCCCGCGCTCTGGTTGTCGGTCAAGCTGTCGATCGCGACCGCGCTGATCTTGCTGCCGCTGGGCGTGCTGGCCGCGCGCTGGCTGGCCAGCAGCAGGCATCCGCTCAAGCCGGTGTTCGAGGCGGCGCTGGCGCTGCCACTGGTGCTTCCGCCGACGGTGCTTGGTTTTTACCTGCTGGTCGCTATGGGCGGCGAATCGGTGCTGGGTGAACTGTTCCAGCGCGTGTTCGGCCATACCCTGGCGTTTTCGTTCAGCGGCCTGCTGGTGGCCAGCGTGATCTTCAACATTCCGTTTGCGCTGATGCCGATGCAGCGCGCCTTCGAAGCGATTCCCACCGACCTGCACGACGCCGCCCGCACCTGCGGCCTGTCGCCCTGGCGCACGCTGTGGCGCATCGAACTGCCACTGGCGCGCCGCGGCATTGCCAGCGGCATGATCATGACCGCCGCCCACACCATGGGCGAGTTCGGCGTGGTGCTGATGGTGGGTGGCAGCATTCCCGGCGAAACGCGCACCATCGCGATCTCGATCTACGACAAGGTGCAGTCCTTCGACATGCAGGCCGCCGGCAGCATGTCGGCGCTGCTGCTGGTGCTGTCGATGCTGACCCTGCTGGTCTCGGCCTGGCTGCTGCGCGCGCCCCCGGCGACGCCACAGCGCGGCTGACGCGAGCGAAGCGCGCGGGCACGACACCACCATGCTGCAGGCGCTTTTGCACCAGACCGGCCCCATCCCGCTGCATGCGCGCATCGATTGCGCGCCGGGCGAGCTGCTCGCACTGGTCGGGCCCTCGGGCAGCGGAAAGACCAGTGTGTTGCGCGCCGTTGCGGGCTTGATGCGCGTCGGCGCAGGTCGTATCACCCTGGGCGATGCGGTCTGGTTTGACGCAGGCCAGGGCGTGCACCTGCCCGCGGAACAAAGGCCGGTAGGC
>JBBKVW010000166.1:0-7728 GCA_037968655.1 Burkholderiaceae bacterium | reverse complement strand
TTGGCGCGGATTCTGGCCGAGGATGGATGCAAGGTCCTCGCGATCGACGGCGACCCCAACCCCAACCTGGCGCTGACACTCGGCATGCCGAGTGAACAGGCCGACAAGATTCGCAACATCCCGCCCAGTGTCGTCAACTTCCGCGACGAGGGCGACGGCAGCCGCAGCCTGTACATGACACTGTCGCACCAGGACCTGATCGGCCAGTATGCGGCTGCGGCGCCGGCCGGCATCGACCTGATCCTGATGGGAAAACCCGCCGATGGAAGCGCCGGCAGTGGCTGCATGTGTGCGTCGCATCGTGCCGTGCGCGGCCTGATCGCCGAGATGAGCGGGTATGGCGAATTCACCATCACCGACATGGAGGCGGGGCTCGAACACCTCAAACGCGGGACGGCGCGCAACGTCGATGTGATGCTGGTTGTCGCCGAGCCTTATTTCAGGTCACTGGAGGCGGCTGCCCGTACCTGCGTGCTGGCCCGCGAACTGAATATTCCGCATTTGTACGTCGTGGCCAACAAGGTCAAGAACGACGATGACCAGGCCGCCATTGACGAGTTCTGCGGCAAACACAACATGCAGCAGATCGGCGTTGTGCCGGACGAACCGCTGTTCGCCGAAGCCGAGCGCCGTGGCGTGGCGCCGATCGATTTTGCGCCCGACAGTGCCGGCGCACGCGCCATACGCGCCATTGCCGAGAGAATCCGCGCGCTGGCAAGACCGGTGGTTCCGGCCGATACCGCGGGCGCCAACCTGGCGGCCCGGCTGCGCGTCTGAGCCGGCCCGACGCTCTCCGTCAGCAGATGCGCGGCAGTTGTTCACCTGCCAGCGTATCGACGATGCGTTCACCGCCAAATGCCGTGAGCATGATGACGGCCCCTGGTGGGCCGGCACTGACCGTGCCGATTTGCGCGGCGCCGACACCACCCGGATGTGCCCGCATCGCCGCCAGTACCGCGCTCGCCGCGGCGCTCGGCACTACGGCAACCAGCTTGCCTTCGTTGGCGAAGTAAAGTGGATCCAGGCCGAGGATTGCACTGACGCCCTTCACTTCCTCGCGCACCGGAATCGCCCCCTCGTCCAGGCGCATGCAGACTCCGCTGGCCTGGGCAAACTCGTTGAGCAACGTGGCCAAGCCGCCCCGCGTGGCATCGCGCATGCACCGGATCTCGGAGCAGGCGGCCAACATGGCCCGGACCAGGCCATGCAAGGGCTGGCAATCGCTTTCCACCGCAACCTCGAAGGCCAGATCACCGCGCGCTTGAAGAATGGCGACGCCATGGTCGCCGATCGGTCCGTTGATCAGAATCACGTCACCCGGTTGTGCCGCATGGGCCGACAGTTGCACGCCCTGCGGAATGACACCGATGCCGGACGTGGTGATGAAAAGCTTGTCGGCCGCGCCCCGATTGACGACCTTGGTGTCTCCCGTGACGATCGCCACTCCCGCGCCGGCCGCGGCGCGCTGCATCGAAACGGCAATGCGGCGCAAGGTGTCGATCGGAAGGCCTTCTTCGATGACCATGCTGCAGCTCAGGTAGAGTGGCAGCGCGCCACCCACGGCCAGGTCGTTCACGGTACCGTTCACCGCCAGGCTGCCGATGTCGCCCCCCGGGAAAAACAGCGGATGCACCACATAGGCATCGGTTGTGAACGCGAGCCGGTCACCGTGTGTGCACAGCGCAGCCAGATCGACCCGGGCCTGGTCTTCCAGCGCATCGAGCATCGGATTGCGAAAGTTGGCGACAAACACATCGTCGATCAACTGCTTCATCGCCTTGCCGCCGCCGCCATGCGCCATCGTGATGGTCGGGCCGGGCGTCGCGCCAGTGCCCGCAGGGGACCGGTTGGCGGCCAGGTCCGATGGGCTCATGGCGGCGCAGTCATGCTACGCTGCGCACGCGTGACATGGATGCGGGCGTAGCTGTATTGGGCGGCGCAAGCGCCTTCGGATGACACCATCAAGGCGCCAATCGGTGTCTGCGGTGTGCATGCGGTTCCGAACACCTTGCATTGCCAGGGTTTGATCACGCCCTTGAGCACCTCACCGCATTGGCATGACTTGGGGTCGGCAATCTGCAGATTCGGCACCGAAAACCGGCGCTCGGCGTCGAAGCGCGCGAAACGCTCGCGCATGCGCACGCCGCTATGGTCGATCGAGCCCAGGCCGCGCCACTCGCAAAATTCACGCAGCTCGAACACCTGGGCAACGGCGGCCAGCGCCTGGGGGTTGCCCTGTTCGGGCACCGCGCGCAGATACTGGTTTTCCACCGCGCAACGCCCCTCGGCCAATTGCAGCAGCACCATCCAGATCGACTGCAGGATGTCCAGCGGTTCGAAGCCCGCCACCACGACCGGCCTGTGGTAATGCTCGGCAATGAACCGGTAGGGCCAGGAACCAATGACCATGCTGACATGCCCCGGCCCCAGGAATCCGTCGAGCCGCAGTTCCGGCGAGTCCAGCACTGCCTTGACGGTCGGAACAATCGTGATGTGATTGCAGAACAAGGAGAAGTTGCGCACGTCTTGTGCCTCCGCGCGCAGCACCGTGAACGCCGTGCTGGGCATCGTGGTCTCGAAACCCAGCGCAAAAAAGATGACCTCGCGCGACGGGTTGTCCCGTGCGAGCTGCAGGGCGTCGAGCGGCGAATACACCATGCGCACATCGGCGCCGTCGGCGCGTGCCTGCAGCAGGCTCTTGCGCGAACCCGGCACGCGCATGGCGTCGCCGAAGGTTGCAAAAATCACGGCGGGATTCTCCGCCAGCGCGACACAGTCGTCGACCCGGCCCATCGGCAAGACGCAGACCGGACAACCGGGTCCGTGCACCAACTCCAGCGATTCCGGCAACATCGCCTCGATGCCGAACTTGAAGATGGTATGGGTGTGTCCACCACAGATTTCCATGACCTGCAGCGGGTGTGACCGCCCATTGGCCAGTGTGTCGGCAAGCCGGGCAATCTTTGCCTGCAGTCCACGGGCCTGCACCGGGTCCTGGAATTCATCGACGTATTTCATGGCGCCGCACCGGCATGCAAGCCGCCACGCTGGTCTGCCAGCAGCGTATGTACCAGGTCCCAGAGGATGTGGTAAATCAACACATGGGTTTCCTGCACCCGGTGGATGCTGTCACTCGGCACGACCAGGCAGTGGTCGATATCCGCACTGCGCGCCATCGCGCCGCCGTCGCCGCCGCACAGTCCGATCGTCACCATGCCCAGGGTCCGGGCGCTGGCAAATGCGGCCAGCAGGTTCTGCGAGTTGCCGCTGGTCGAGAAGCCCACCAGGGCATCGCCCCGGCGTGCCAAGGCAAGCAAGGGCCGCACGAATACATGGGTGTAGCCGACGTCGTTGGCCACCGCAGTGATGGTCGCCAGATCGGCGCCCAGATTGACCGCCGGCAGCGCCGGTCGCCCGGTCGTCACCGGATGCAGGAACTCCACGGCCAGATGCGCGGCGTCACAACTCGAACCACCGTTGCCCATGGCGAACAGCCGGCCGCCCTGTCGGTAGACCGCTGCGATGGCGCGGGCCACGTCGATCACGCTCGTGGCATGCTGGGCAAAAAAATCCTGCTTGGCATTCACACTGGCCTGCACCTTGCGCGCGACGGATTCCTGCAGTGACTGTTGCAGGGTGCCGGCCTCCTGTGCTTCTGGTTGCAGAAATGGGTACAGCGCCTGCAGGTCGGGATTGACGCTGGCCATCGGCTGGTCTCAATTCTGCGGCGGCGCCGTATTGGCATGCAGGGTTTCGAGTTCGCCTTCGATGGCACCGAGTTGCCGCAGCAGGTCCAGTGTCTTGGCGGCTTCCGCTTCGTCGATGCGACTCATTGCAAATCCGACATGGATCAGCACCCAGTCGCCGACACATGCGTCGACCGGATGGTCTTCGTCGACGATGCAGGAGATGTTTACTTCGCGTCGTGCACCACCCACGCTGACCATCGCGAGGCGATTCGCCGCATCGGTGATGCTGACGATCCGGGCCGGCACGCATACACACATAGGGATGGTTTTCCTGTTGGTATTACCGAAATCGCGCTGCCGCCACCACGGCTTGTCCGAGTGACAGGCCGCCATCGTTGCAAGGCACCAGCGCATGCGAATAAACCGTATGACCGGTGTCTTGCAGACCGCTGGTCACCGCGCCAAGAACGACGTCATTTTGAAACACACCCCCCGACAACGCAATTCGATTCTGCCATGGATTGCCATGCTGGCGCGCCAATCCGATCACGGTGTCCACGATGGCCCGCGCCAGGCCGTTGTGGAAACGTGCTGCCAACTGGCCGCTCGTGCAGCCATTGGCGAGGTCGCGCAACACCAAGGGCCACAGCCGTGCGGTGTCGAGCCAGCACATGCCCGTGTCATCCCGCGCGAGGACGGCCATGTCATAACGTTCGCCGCGCTGCAGGCAGTCGTGGTCGATGCTGGCCTGCAACTCGATGGCCGCCTGGCCTTCGTAGTTAGCGACCCGACAAATTCCGGCCAGCGCGGAAACCGCATCGAACAGCCGGCCGCAGGAACTGGTTTTGGGACAGTTGAAGCCGGCACGCAGCATGGCATCGAGCACCGCCACGCTGTCGCGCGGCAGGTCGCGCACGAATGCAAGCCCGGCATGTTGGCGCAGCAGCCGTTCGGCGCCCAGGTAGTGGGCCAGATACGCGTAGGCCATGCGCCAGGGTTCGCGCATCACCTGCGCCGCTCCGGGCATGGCGATCGGCTTGAACGCGGCCAGGCGGCGGCTGTCGCGGTAGTCGGCCAGCAGGAACTCGCCACCCCAGAACGTACCGTCGCCGCCCATGCCCAGGCCGTCCAGTGCGATACCCAGCACCGGTGGCGCGTGCAGCGCCACGCCGTTCTCCGCCATACAGGCGGCGATATGGGCGTGATGGTGTTGCACCTGTACCAGCGTCAGGCCGCGTTGTCGCGCCCGTTCGGTACCGAGTCGGGTTGACAGGTAATCCGGATGCAGGTCGACCGCCACGATCGCTGGGGCGTGGTCGAAGCTGCGCTGGTACAGCGACATGGTCTCCTGGTATGCCGCCCATGCTGCAGCGTTCTCGAGGTCACCCAGGTGGTGTGACAACGTGGCGTGGCCATGCTGCAACAGGCAGAAGCTGTTCTTGAGTTCGCCACCCATGGCCAGCACGGCTGGCACGCTGTCGAATCCGGCCGGTAGCGCCAGGCTGGCCGGGGCAAGGCCCCGTGCCCGGCGCAACCAACGGGTCACGTCGTGGTCGACCCGTGCAATCGAATCGTCGACCCGGTTGATGATGTCGCGGTCGTGCAACAGCAGGAAATCGGCGATGCCGGCCAAGGCCGTGCGGGCCTCGTCATTGGCGATGCATTGCGGTTCGTCGGAGCGGTTGCCACTGGTGAACACCAGCGGCATGTCAACGCCCTGCAGCAGCAGATGGTGCAGCGGCGTATACGGCAACATGAAGCCGTAGCGGCTGTGCCGGCCGGCAACCGCGGTCGCCACCGTGCTGCCGGCCAGCCTGGTCAACAGCACGATCGGCGCCACCGGGCCTTGCAGCAAGACGCGCTCCTGCTCCGACATCACGCAATGGTGGCCAGCGACCTGCAGGTCGCGCGCCATCATCGCAAACGGTTTGTGGTGGCGCTGCTTGCGCGTACGCAGCAGTTGCACCGCGTCGGTGTTGGTGGCGTCGCAGGCCAGATGGAATCCGCCCAGCCCCTTCATGGCCACGATGTGACCGGCCAGTAACAGGCGCCGGGCCTCGTCGATGGCCGTACCACCTGTGGCCAGGGCGGTCGGCTGAGCGCCATCCGCGCGTTCCAGCCACGGTTGCGGGCCGCAGTCGGCGCAGGCATTGGGCTGCGCATGGAATCGCCGGTCGCCCGGATCCGCATATTCACGCTGGCAGGCCAGGCACAATGGAAACACCTGCATGCTGGTGTGCGGCCGGTCGTACGGTACCGTGTGCTGGATCGAAAATCGGGGCCCGCAATGGGTGCAGTTGGTGAACGCGTACTGCCAGCGCCGATTGCCCCGATCGCCTATGTCCTGCAGGCATGCGGCACAGGTCGCGGCATCGGCCGTGATGCCGGTGCGGGCAGGCCCCGAGGTGCTGTCGACAATGTGAAAGCCCGGCTCCAGTGATACCGATACCGGCGTTCGGTCGATCCGTTCGATCCGGGCCAGCGGCGGGGGCTGCGTGCCGAGTGCACGGACAAAGTCGTCCAGCAGCGCCGACTCGGCACTGACAAGAATGCATACGCCGGCAGCGTCATTGCAGACTGTGCCGCGCATGCGGCGTTGCGTCGCCAACTGGTAGACCCAGGGCCGCATGCCGACGCCCTGCACGATGCCCGAAAGTCGAATCCGTTCGGTACGCCACGCTGCGCATGCCGGGCCGGTGTCGAATGCGGATGCGGATGGCACGTCGGGCACGGCGCAGGATCAGGCAACGCCGGGAATGGCAGGAACAACCAGCCCTCGCCGATGCCGTGGCGGCCTGCATGCTAGGATGAAAAAAATCGGCAATCGATCCGACACCGCAGGCGCTACGACACATGACGCAGGACGGAATTCATATTGGCAAGCTGGCCACCCTGTTGGGTACCAGCACCAAGACACTGCGGTTCTACGAGCGCGTGGGACTGCTCGATGCACCCGGGCGCAGTGCATCTGCCTATCGGCTTTACGATGATGCGGCGGTGAACAAGGCGCGACTGGTGGTGGACCTGCGGCGCCTGGGTCTGAGCATCCATGAACTGCAGGATCTGCTGGGTACCGGGCAGGGCGCCAATCTGCGCTCCCATCTGCTGGCGCTGATGGATGAAAAACTGCGCGACATGTACCTGCAACTGAGCCTGCTGCAAGGGCGCGTCGACGACTTGTCGGTGCGCCATCTGGCCTTGCTGTCCACCCCGCGTGAACGATCGGCGGGCTGTATCTGTGGCGCATTGCTGCGTCCATGCAACTGCGTTTAGGCATTGAGTCCATGCGGGGCACCCTGGTCCGAGTCCCAGGTGGCGCGCAACAAGGTCAGGCCTGCGGTCGCCATGGCCAGGGCCAGGCCCGGGAACAGCGCCAGCCACCAGGCGCGCAATGCATGGGTCTGCCCGGTCTGCACCAGGATGCCCCAGCTGAGCCGGTTCGGGTCGCCCGCGCCAAGGAAACACAGACCGGCCTCGATCAGCAGGGCGCTGGCGAAAATCAGCGGCAGATGCGGCAATGCCAGCGGCAACATGAGCGGAACCAGATGGCGGCGCGCAACGGATGCCGGACTGGCACCGAGCACCAGCGCGGCCTCGACAAATGGTGCGTTGCGCAGTGACCGCGCCTCGGCACGTACCTGGCGCGCCAGCGGCGCCCATCCGGTCAGGATCAGGATGACCGCGAGTTGCACCCACCCGGGCCCGAGCCAGGCACTGGCCAGCAGCGCAAGGAAAAAACGCGGCACGATCTGGCTGACGTCGACCAGGCGCAGGATCAGGCGATCAACCCACGGGTTGGCCAGGCCGGCCGTCACACCGGCCAGAACGCCCAGTGCCGAGGCCCCGACGGCAACCAGACCACTCGACCACATGGAGGCGCGCCCGCCATGGGCCAACGCCGCCAGCATGTCGCGGCCCAGGTCGTCGGTACCCAGGGGATGGTCCCAGGACGGCGACAGAAACGCCGCGCCGCTGGGCGTGCGGGGGTCGCCCGTGAATAACCACGGTGCCAGCAATACGAGCAGCAGCGGCACGGCAA
>JBBKVW010000165.1:0-6137 GCA_037968655.1 Burkholderiaceae bacterium | reverse complement strand
TTGTCGAGCTCACCCAGGTCGCCGGTGCGCAGCCAGCCGTCCTCGGTCATGGTTTCGCGGGTCTTCTCGGGTTCCTTGTAGTAGCCCTGCATGTGGGCCGGGCCGCGGGTCAGTACCTCGCCGATGTCGGACAGTTTCACTTCGCAGCAACCCGTGGCGCTGCCGACATAGCCGATGCGCGACTTGCCCGGCAGCGAGCTGGTGGCATAGGCAAACTGCTCGGTCATGCCATAGCCCTCCAGCAGTTCCAGGCCCAGGTTGCGGTACCAGGTCATGACCTCGGGCGGCAGGGGCGCTGCGCCGGTGCCGGCAAAACGCACCGAATCGAGCCCGAGCTGCTTGAGGATCTTCTTTTTCACGATGCCGCCCAGGATGGGAATGGACATCAGCATGTTGAGCTTCTTGGGCGGCATTTTGGCCAGCACACCCTGCTGGAACTTGACCCACAGCCGCGGCACCGAGAAGAAGAAGGTCGGGCGCGCGCGCTGCAGGTCGAGCAGGAAGGTGTCCAGGCTTTCGGCAAAGAACATGCGCGACCCATTGATGATGCTGGTGCCTTCGAGCAGGCAGCGCTCGGCCACGTGGGCCAGCGGCAGGTAGGACAGGACGCGCTCGTTCGCGTCCGCATTGAGCACCGCTGTCAAGGCCTTGGCGGTATGCGAGAAGGCGCCGAAGCCATGCACCGCGCCCTTGGGCATGCCGGTCGTGCCCGAGGTGTAGATGATGGTCGATATCGCGTCTTCGGCAAAAGTCGGGCTTTCCTTCATCGGCTGGGTTTTCTTGACAATGTCGTCCCACTGGTTGAAACCCTTGGCCTCGCACAGCGGCGTGCTGATGCAGGGCATGTCTTTCGGGATACCGGGCTGCATCGATTTCCAGTCATCCAGCTTGCCGACGATGCACAGCTTGGTTTCGGAATGCCCCATGATCTGGCGCACGGTTTCGGCCACCAGATTGGGATAGATCGGCACGCTGACATACCCGGCCATCCAGATTGCCAGGTCGGACATGATCCACCAGGAGGTGTTCTTGCTCATGATGGCAATGCGCGTGCCCGGCTCCCAGCCCTGCGCCTTGAGCCAGGCCGCGATCCGGCGCGCCTCGTCCATGGTTTGGGCCCAGGTCCAGTCGCGCACCACGCCACCGCCCATCGGCTGGGTCAGGAAAATTTCGTTGGCACGGGCCTTCTCCCAGTGGTAGGCACGTTGCAAGATGAGTTCGCTGGGATCGAGTTTGGCCACGGTTGGCTCCTGTTGTGGTGGTTAAGGATCACCCGGCCGCCCGGTCTTGCGGACACTGCTGCTGGGCCATCACTGGGCAGAATCATCAACGATAGCCGATTGGGGCCGGTTTGCCACTCCATGTTGACCCTAGGTCGGGTGGGTTGGCAAATGTGGACGTGACGTCATTTCGAAGCAGGACGGGGAGGCCGCAGGGAATCGATTGCCTGAAGTGACGTCTGTTCGGGCAGACGCCTGCGGGGAACACGCGGGCCCAGGAGTTGCGGTACGTGTGCCAGGGCGGGCCGGCAAGGTCCTGCACTTGCACCAGCAAAGCAGGCTCCCACGTGGTTCGGCGCCCGTCGTGTCAATACAGCGACGCCAAATGCGCGGCAAGCGTCTCGATCTCGGCATTGCTGAGCTCGGCAAGGCGCGGATCGGGATTCGTGGCGCCTGCATGCGGCCGGATGCCGCCTCGCATCATCTGCAACGACCAAATGGTGTAGCGCGCCTTTTGCCCGGCCAGTCGTGGTGCGCCAGCGCTCGTCCCCTGCATGGCCGGACCGTGGCAGCCGGCACATTGCAGGCGATCGGCCAATGCGCGGCCGGCATCGTTGCCGGTTGACTGCGCGGCGCGCGGGGGCATCAGTGCCGCATAGTGATCGGCGAGGTCTTCGACATCCTGCTCGCTCAATGCCATGGTGAGGTTCACCATCACCGGGGCCGAGCGCTTGCGCTCGCGAAATGCACGCCACTGCGCAACAAAGTAGGCCTTGGGCTGCCCTTCGAGCAGCGGCAGCGTGGCGTGGATCGCTTCCGAGGAAGCGTGGCAGGACACGCAATGCGCTGCGGCGAGGCGTGCGCCGGCTGCCATATCGCCAGCCGCTGTTCCGTGCGCGCCTAGCAGGCAGCCGATCAGCGCGGCGGCAGCAACTGTGTGGTGGGCACGATCCGTCATCACTTCGCCTTCTCCCGGGCCGAGCGCTCTTGGGCAATGGGCGCCAGCAAGTGTGGCTGCAAGGCAAAGTGCAGACCTGCAACTCGACGCTGCGCGGACAAACGCGACATATTGGCTGAATGCGGCACCTGACGGCCCAGATGGTTCGGGCGCGGCCTAACGCGGTCGGCTAGGCATTGCTTGTTCCGATTGGCGCAGTGCCTTTGACTGCCCAGGCCAAGGCCGCATAGGAGCGCGGTCCATCGGGTTCGCCATCCAGATAGGCATTGCGGACGGCGGCTTCCAGCAGCGCCCGCTCGTCGGAGTTGAGCGATCCAACATACTCAGCCCCAGGACCATCCTTGCCCAAGTAAGGGCGCCAGTAGTCCTGAAAGTTTTCAAACTCCATTCGGATTGTCAATTGTGTTTCAACCACGTCCAGCAAGCCCGCGCTGCGCCATGCAGCCACCAGCTCGCCTGGCTTGGTTAGGGGCCTGGTGTAGTTCTTGGCCCTACGCTGCCCCGCCCGCGGGTCGAGCGCGGCAGCGGTATCGAAGAAGAGGCGATTTGCGACAAAGCCACCGCGCACGTCCCACACGGCAGCAGCTACAACTGCCCCTGGTTTGGCGACCCGTCGCATCTCGGCGATGGCGTCGGCCGGTCGTGGGACAAAGTGCAAGACCAGCAGTGACAGCACCCGGTCGAAGTGGTTTTCGGGAAAGTCGAGTGCGCATGCATCGCACACCGCGAAGACCAGGCCAGGGTGGGCGTGTCGTTTTTGAGCGTACGCGACATAGACCTCTGCAATGTCGACGGCACGTACCTCCGCTGGATTCGATTGCTTCATGAGTGCGTCGGCAAGCGCGCCGGTTCCGCATCCGACGTCCAGTATGTGCTCATGCTCCACCGTGCCGGCGAACGCAAGGAATGGAATGGCCAGCCGGCGACTCCAGCGCCCCATGATCAATTCGTATCCATCGCCGTCGGCTGCAGTGAACGTACTGGAAGCATTCATGTCGCGCCCTCGCACCATGCAGATGAAGTCTTGCGATACCTGGCTAAGCTGCCGTCACCGCAATACTCTTGAACTCCCCACTGGCGATTTTCTTCTGCCAGATCGCAGGGCCGGTGATGTGGGCGCTGGTGCCTTCTGAATCCACCGCCACCGTGACCGGCATGTCGATCATGTCGAACTCGTAGATCGCTTCCATGCCCAGGTCGGCAAAGCCGACCACCTTGGCGGTCTTGATCGCCTTGCTGACCAGGTAGGCGGCGCCGCCTACTGCCATCAGGTAGGCGCTCTTGTGTTTGCGGATCGCCTCGATGGCCTCGGGGCCGCGCTCGGCCTTGCCGACCATGCTGATCAGGCCGGTCTGGGCCAGCATCATGTCGGTGAACTTGTCCATCCGGGTGGCGGTGGTCGGGCCGGCCGGGCCGACGGCTTCGTCGCGCACCGGGTCGACCGGGCCGACGTAGTAGATGGTGCGGTTGGTGAAATCGACCGGCAGCGGCTCGCCCTTGGCCAGCATGTCCTGGATGCGCTTGTGCGCGGCGTCGCGGCCGGTCAGTATCTTGCCGGACAGCAGCAGGGTGTCGCCGGCCTTCCAGGTCGCGATCTCGTCCTTGGTCAGGGTGTTGAGGTCGACCTTGCGGCTTTTCTTGTAGTCGGGCGCCCACTGCACATCGGGCCACAGGTCCAGCGACGGCGGGTCGAGGTAGACCGGACCCGAGCCGTCCAGGACGAAGTGCGCGTGGCGGGTGGCGGCGCAGTTGGGGATCATCGCCACCGGCTTGCCGGCCGCATGGGTCGGGAACATATTGATCTTGACGTCCAGCACCGTCGTGAGGCCGCCCAGGCCCTGGGCGCCGATGCCCAGCGCATTGACCTTTTCGAACAGCTCGATGCGCAGTTCCTCGGTCTTGTTCTGCGGGCCGCGCTGCAGCAGCTCGTACATGTCGATGTCTTCCATCAGGGCCTGCTTGGCCATCAGCACCGCGCGCTCGGCGGTGCCACCGATGCCGATGCCCAACATGCCGGGCGGGCACCAGCCCGCGCCCATGGTCGGCACGGTCTTGAGCACCCAATCGACCACCGAGTCGGAGGGGTTGAGCATGACCAGCTTGGACTTGTTCTCGGAGCCGCCGCCCTTGGCCGCCACTGTCACGTCGAGCGTGTGGCCTTTGACCAGTTCAAGGTGGATCACGGCCGGCGTGTTGTCTTTGGTGTTCTTGCGATCGAACTGTGGGTCGGCCACGATGGAGGCGCGCAGCGTGTTGTCGGGGTGCTGGTAGCCCTGGCGCACGCCTTCATTGATGGCGTCGTCCAGCGTGCCGGTGAAGCCCTCGAGCCGCACGTCCATGCCCAGCTTGACGAACACATTGACGATGCCGGTGTCCTGGCAGATCGGGCGGTGGCCCTGGGCGCTCATGCGCGAGTTGGTCAGGATCTGCGCAATCGCGTCCTTGGCAGCCGGACTTTGTTCGCGCTCATAGGCACGCGCCAGATGGGCGATGTAGTCGGCCGGGTGGTAGTAGCTGATGAACTGCAGGGCTGCCGCGACGGATTCAATCAGGTCGGCTTGGCGGATGGTGGTGGTCGTCATCGTAGTGGGTCGCAAAGGGTTGGAAGGGGTGGTCTGTGCGTGGCTGCGCGGTCGGTAGCTGCAGTGCGCAGATACCGCGGTCGCGGGCGCTGGATTCCGGATCGAGTGTACCCATGCGCGCCGTGCAACAAGGGAAATCCCCAATGCCGCCCCTTGTATCATTCTTCGAGGCTGCGCGGGCTGCTGCAGGCCCTGCCGTCGAGGGCTGGGTCCAACGGTGCTAGCTGCCATCCAAAAGAATATGTTCCACGCCCTGCCACTCGTCGTTCTGCTGCCGCTGGTGCTGGGTACCGGGCTGTGTTTCTGGGCCGGCCGGGTCGATTCGCCGGCGCGCCGCAGCATGGTAGCCTGGTGCGCTGCGGCTGTCACGGCCTGTGCATTCGGCCTTCTGTTGTCGCAGGCGCCGGCGGTATTCGACGGGCAGACGCTGCTGTCGGCCACGCAATGGGTGCCGGCCATCGGGCTGAACGCCAATTTCCGGCTCGACGGCCTGGCACTGATGTTCGGCCTGCTGATCTCGGGCGTGGGCCTGTTGATCATCCTGTACGCCGCATACTACCTGCACCACGATGATCCGGCCGGCAAGTTCTTCAGCCAGCTGATGCTGTTCATGGCCGCGATGCTGGGTGTGGCGCTGTCCGACAACCTGCTGCTGCTGGTCGTGTTCTGGGAACTGACCAGCATTTCCTCGTTCCTGCTGGTGGGCTATTGGGGCCACAAGGCCGATGCGCGCGCCGGCGCGCGCATGGCGCTGGCGGTCACCGGCGGCGGTGGCCTGGTGATGCTGGCCGGCATTGTGGTGCTGGGCCAGATCGCCGGCACCTACGACCTGTCGCTGATGCTGGGGCGTGGCGACGAGATCAAGGCGCATGCGCTTTATCCGCTGGCGCTGGTGCTGATATTGGTAGGCTGTTTCAGCAAGAGCGCGCAGATACCGTTCCATTTCTGGCTGCCGGAGGCAATGGCAGCGCCGACGCCGGTCTCGGCCTACCTGCATTCGGCCACCATGGTCAAGGCCGGCATCTTCCTGCTCGCGCGGCTGTACCCGGTGCTCGGCGGTACTGGCCTGTTCGAGGGCATCGTGGCCACCGTGGGCCTGTCGACGATGGTGTTCGGCGCCTATGTTGCGGTGTTCCGCCATGACCTGAAGAGCCTGCTGGCGTATTCGACCATCAGCCATCTGGGTCTGATCGTGTTCCTGATCGGGCTGGCCTCGCCGCTGTCGGCGGTGGCGGCGATCTTTCACATCCTGAACCACGCGACCTTCAAGGCCTCGTTGTTCATGACCGCCGGCATCATCGACCATGAGACCGGCACGCGCGACATCCGCAAGCTCGGCGGGCTGGTCAGGTACCTGCCGTGGACGGCGACTCTGGC
>JBBKVW010000164.1:0-3397 GCA_037968655.1 Burkholderiaceae bacterium | reverse complement strand
GGCCAGGACGGTGGCGGGTCGATCCGCCGTCCGGCCTGCCATGCCGGGGTCGTCGGGCTCAAACCCTCGCTCAGTGCCTGGCCACGCGAGCATGTGTTGCCCAGCCTGCTGCTGGACTTCGAGGTGATCGGCCCGCTTGCGCGGTCCGTGGCCGACGCGCGGCTGATGTTCGATGTGTTGCGTGGTCCCGCCGCAGTCGACCGGTCTTCACTGGCTGCGGCACAGGCGGCCAGCGCGAAGCGCGCTGCCGGCCCGTTGCGCATTCTGTATGTGGAGCGTATGGGTTCGGCACCGCTGGACCCGCAGATCAAGCACAGCGTGGGGCGGGCGGTCGAACAACTGGCGGCGCTGGGCCACCATGTCGAATCCGGCGTGTTGCCGCTGGACCTGGCGTTTTTTGCCGAGGCCTGGCCTCAGATCGGACAAATGGGCCTGGCCAGCATGTTCGACCAGCACCCGGACTGGGAGCGCCAGGCATCGCCCAAATACCGCGAGATGGCCGAGTCGGGTCGACGCCTGCCAGGCGCCCGCTTGTGGCAGATCGTCGAGCGGGTCAAGCAGTTGCGGCGCGACAGTGCGACGCTGTTCGAGCGCGTGGATGTGATCGTCATGCCGTCGGTGGCGGCTCTGCCATGGCCCGCCCAGGATGCCTTTCCGCCGCGTATCGACGGCCAGGACGTCGGCCCGCGTGGCCATGCCATCTATACCGGCTGGGTCAACGCGGCCGGTCTTCCGGCGCTGGCCGTGCCTACCGCGCCGTCAACCGAGGGCTTGCCGATCGGTCTGCAGATGATCGGGCGTTATGGCAGCGATGACGACCTGTTCGACCTGGGTGCATCGTTCGAAGCGGTAGCTCCCTGGGCCGATCGCTGGCCTTCACTCTAGTTCTGAAAGGTTCTTCTGATGTTGGATGAAACTGCGCGTCGCCTGATCGCGGCGCGCAAGAACAGGGCGCTGGACGATGTGGCAGGTGCTATTCCCGCCGACACCGATGCCGCTTATGCGGCACAGGAAGCGGTGGCACAAGCCTTCGGTTGGTTCGGCAAGCAATTGCCACGCTACTGGAAGTCCGGTGGCCCGTCCCGGACGGCGGTGCTGACCCACGCGGGGCTGCCGCCAGACGGTGTGTGGCCGAGCCCTGCGCGGGCCGAGGACTGGCCTTTCGCCATGCGCGGCATCGAGGCTGAAGTCGCGCTGCGGCTGGCGAAGGACGTTGATCCGCAACGTGCACGTGCGTTGGATCCGGCTCAGGCAGTATCCCTGGTGGATGCCATGTGTGTATCGATCGAGATTGTCGATTCGCGTTGGCGCGAAGGTCTGGACGCGCCGGCGCCGGCCAAACTGGCCGACCTGCAGTCACATGGCGCACTCGTATTGGGCGACTGGGTGCCATTTGCGCCGCGCGACTGGGCCAACCAGATGTGCACGGTACGTATCGGCGATCAGGCGCCTGTCGAGCGCCGCGGTACGCATGCGATGTCGGACCCGGCCTTTGTGTTGGCGGCATGGTTGCGCCATGTTGCCCGTGGCGGCGCCACTGTGCCGGCCGGCACGGTCGTCACCACCGGCACCTGGGTCGGCATTCTTCCTGCGTCGGCCGGTGACCTGGTCAGCGCCGAATTTCCAGGCATCGGCCACGCGTCGGTGCAACTCTAGGCCGTGTCGAACAGGCGACACGGCAAGCACTTTTTTTACTGAAAGAACACCTTATCACCATGATCACTCTCGACAAACACCCCAGCGGCCGCCACTTTCTGCAGATTCCCGGTCCCAGCCCGGTTCCCGATCGCATCCTGCGCGCGATCAGCCTGCCCACCATCGACCATCGGGGCCCGGAGTTCGGGGCCCTTGGCCTGAAGGTCATCGCTGGCCTGCAGCAGGTTATCCAGACCCAACATCCGGTGGTCATCTACCCGGCCTCCGGAACCGGGGCCTGGGAAGCCGCATTGGTCAATATTGCCAGTGCGGGTGACGCCGTGCTGATGTACGAAACCGGGCATTTCGCATCGCTCTGGCACAAGATGGCCTTGCGCCTGGGGCTGCGACCCGAGTTTCTCGCTTTGCCTGGAGTCGACGAGGCCACCGGGCTGCCGAACAGCTGGCGCCATGGTGTGCAGGCCGACCTGATCGAGCAGCGCCTGCGCCAGGACGACAACCACCGCATCAAGGCGGTGTGCGTCGTGCACAACGAAACCTCCACCGGCGTGACGTCGGACATCGCAGCCGTGCGGCGCGCAATCGACGCGGCCAAGCATCCGGCACTGTTGATGGTTGACACCATTTCCGGGCTCGCAAGCGCCGATTACCGCCATGATGCTTGGGGCGTTGACGTGACGATCAGCGGGTCACAAAAGGGATTGATGTTGCCGCCGGGCATCAGCTTCAATGCAGTGTCGCCCAAGGCACTGGAGGCCAGCAAGTCATCCAGCCTGCCCAAGGCGTTCTGGGCCTGGGACGAGATCATCGAGATGAACCGTACCGGCTACTGGCCATACACGCCCAATACCAACTTGCTGTACGGATTGAGCGAGGCGCTTGACATGCTGCTCGAGCAGGGCCTGCCAACGGTGTTCGCGCGGCACAAGCGCTGGGGAGCGGGTGTACGTGCTGCCGTAGGCGCCTGGGGATTGCCGATCCAATGCGCGGACGAGACGGTGTACTCCCCCGTGCTGACCGGTATCGTCACTCCCCAGGGCGTTGACGCCGACAGCCTGCGAAAGGCCATCCACGACAAGTTCGATCTGTCGCTCGGTGCCGGGTTGGGGAAGGTCAAGGGGCGGATGTTTCGCATCGGACACCTCGGCGACTGCAACGACCTGACACTGCTGGCCGCTATTGCAGGCGTGGAAATGGGGCTGACGGTGGCCAAGGTGCCGCTGGCAGGGAGTGGGGTGGCCTCGGCGATGGCCTATTTCTCGGAGACCGCGCGAATTTGAGACGCGATTCATTCTGAAGCAGTCGATCGTTGATTTGGCGCGCGGCGGCGCGACGGCATTTGCGATCGATGTTTCACTGGCCAATAGTGCCAAAAGACTGGCCGGCGAATTCGCTGCCAAACCGCCGCCAAAAACTGATCAATCAGTCGGCACCCGCATGAATGCTCGGATATGGCAATGATGCTGCATCATGGGGGTGTGGGCCGAGAGATCGTTCGTCACGTCAAACTCCGCTCATTACGGCGTCCATCGCGGCAACAATCTCGCTGGCAAAACGCTTCAGCGATTGCACGTCGGTTTTCAGCATACGTTTGGGGATGGGTGCGGCCTCGAACGGAAGCAGCATCAGTTGCAAACCCTGCACCGGGAAAACCGGGCACAAGCTACGCGGGACGTCATCCGACGCCAATTGCGTGACGGCCAGCGGGACCACCATCCGGGTTGCAAGGCTTCCGAGCAGG
>JBBKVW010000163.1:0-3206 GCA_037968655.1 Burkholderiaceae bacterium | reverse complement strand
GCTGTAGCGGCGGGGGCCATGCCATGAAGCGCCTGCAACGCATCTGGAACAGCGACGTCGGCTACAGCTTTCGCCATTCGCCGGTGGCCATGGGAGCCGCACTGGTGGCTTTGATATGCGTGTTCTGCGCCGTCTTTGCCGGCTGGGTGGCGCCGCACAACCCCTTCGATCTGGCCACGCTGGATCTGGCCGACGCCCGGCTGCCGCCGGCCTGGACCGCGGAGGGCAGCTCCAAGTTCATTCTGGGCACCGACGACCAGGGGCGCGACATTCTGTCGGCATTGATGTATGGCGCGCGCATTTCGCTGGCAGTCGGCTTTGCGTCGGTGGTCCTGTCGGTGTTGATCGGCGTGCTGATGGGTCTGGTGGCGGGCTTCCTGGGCGGCTGGATCGACGCCGCGTTGATGCGCCTGTGCGACGTGATGCTGTCCTTCCCGGCCATCCTGGTTGCATTGCTGATCGCCGGCGTCGGCCGCGCGGTGTTTCCCAATGCGCCGGACAACCTGGCGCTGGGCGTGCTGATTGTCTCGATCACGCTGACCGGCTGGGTCCAGTACGCGCGCACGGTGCGCGGTTCGACGATGGTTGAGCGCAACAAGGAATATGTGCAGGCCGCGCGGGTCACCGGCGTCAGCTCGCTGCGCATCATGCGCCGCCATGTGCTGCCCAATGTGCTGGGCCCGGTGCTGGTACTGGCGACGATCCAGGTGGCAACGGCCATAATCACCGAGGCAACCCTGTCCTTCCTGGGGGTCGGGGCGCCACCGACCTCGCCCTCGCTGGGCACCCTGATCCGGATCGGCAATGACTACCTGTTCTCGGGCGAGTGGTGGATCACGATTTTTCCCGGCCTGATGCTGATCGTCATCGCGCTGTCGGTCAATCTGTTGGGTGATTGGCTGCGCGATGCACTCAATCCACGTCTGCGTTAGGCCACCATGAGCGCAAACTTGAGCAAACCCGGGGGCCAGGCACTACTGCAGGTCAAGGATCTGGTGGTCGAGTTTCCGACCCGCTCCGGCACCTTGCGGGCGCTGGACAAGATCTCCTTCGATATCGCACCGGGCGAGATCCTGGGTGTGGTGGGCGAGTCGGGTGCCGGCAAGTCGCTTACCGGTGCGGCCATCATCGGATTGCTGGAGCCGCCCGGGCGCATTGCCGGCGGCCAGGTTCTGCTCGAAGGCCAGCGCATTGACAACCTGGGGCATGAAGAGATGCGCCACATCCGTGGCCGGCGCATCGGGGCAATTTTCCAGGACCCGCTGACCTCGCTCAACCCTTTGTATTCGATCGGCCGCCAACTGGTGGAGACGATCCGCGCCCACCTGCCGCTTGGCGAGAAAGAGGCCCGCGCGCGCGCGATAGAACTGTTGCAAGACACCGGCATTCCCGCAGCCGAGCAACGCATCGACCACTATCCGCACCAGTTCTCGGGCGGCATGCGGCAACGGGTGGTGATTGCGCTGGCACTGGCTGCCGAGCCCCAGTTGATCGTCGCCGACGAGCCGACCACGGCGCTGGATGTGTCGATCCAGGCCCAGATCATTGCGCTGCTCAAGCAGGTCTGCAAGGACCGCGGCGCTGCGGTGATGCTGATCACGCACGACATGGGCGTGATTGCCGAAACCTGCGACCGGGTGTCGGTAATGTATTCCGGGCGCATTGCCGAGATCGGTCCGGTGCACCAGGTCATCAACCATCCGGCCCATCCCTACAGCGCCGGCCTGATGGCCGCGATTCCGGACATCACGGTCGACCGCGAGAACCTGCACCAGATTGACGGTGCGATGCCGCGCCTGAACGCGATTCCTGCCGGCTGCGCCTTCAACCCGCGCTGCGAGCAGTCGATGGAGCGTTGCGGCCGCGAGCGCCCCGAGCTGATGGATGCCGGCGCAACCCGTGCCGCATGCTGGCTGCATGCAGCCGCCGCTGAACGCTGAAACGGACACACCCAATGGCACTGGTTCTGGCCACCGACCTGGCAATGAGTTTCGATGTTTCGGCACCCTGGCTGAACCGGGTGATCGAGCGCGCACCGCGCCTGCTGCTGCATGCGGTGGACGGGGTCAGTTTCGAGATTGAAAAAGGCAAGACGCTGGCGCTGGTGGGCGAGTCGGGCTGCGGCAAGAGCACGGTGGCACGGCTGCTGGTGGGCTTGTACCAGCCCACGCGTGGCCATTTCCAGTTCGACGGTGCCGATGCCCATGCGACCTATGCCGGCAGCACCGGATTGCAGTTGCGCCGGCGCATCCAGATGATTTTCCAGGACCCGTACGCCAGCCTGAATCCGCGCTGGGTGGTCGAGGACATCGTGGGCGAACCGCTGACCGAGCATGGCCTGATCACCGACAAGGCCGCACTGCGGGCACGGGTCGAGGAACTGCTGCAGTCGGTCGGTCTGGATGCGCAGGATCGCGTGAAGTATCCGCACCAGTTCTCTGGCGGGCAGCGTCAGCGCATCTCGATTGCGCGTGCGCTGGCGACGCAACCCGAGTTCCTGGTCTGCGACGAGCCGACTTCGGCGCTCGACGTCAGCGTGCAGGCGCAGGTGCTCAACATCATGAAGGACCTGCAGCGCCGGCTGGGCCTGACCTATTTGTTCATCTCGCACAACCTGGCGGTGGTGCGCCATGTGAGTGATCAGGTGGGTGTGATGTACCTAGGGCGGCTGGTCGAGTTGGCGGACAAGAAGGATCTGTTTGCCAATCCGCGCCATCCCTACACCCGGATGCTGCTCGATTCGATTCCCAAGATGCACGACACCGGGCGCGCGCGCACACCGGTGCAGGGGGAGGTGCCCAATCCGCTCGATCCGCCATCGGGCTGCGCGTTCAATCCGCGCTGCCCGCATGCCAACGATCGATGCCGCATCGAGCGGCCGCTGATGCGCGAGGTGTCGGGCTGGCGGGTGGCGTGCCACGCGGTGGAGGAGAAGCGGATTTGATTCACTCCTCCGGGCGCCCTCGGTTAGCGTCGCCAGCCTTGGGCTTGCCTGGCCGCTGAGGCGGTTTGGTCGCTACAGGGGCGTCCCAGCGCCAGCGAGCGGCTATGGAGTCCTGCAACACCAGGTGCGCTATGGCCGGATTGGTGATGTGTGTACGCGATCAGGCCGGTGGGGCACCATGCTCCGCGAATGTCCCCCGCCCTTCGGGCTCCTCCTTTATTTCGCTACGCATGGCACCCCACCGGCCTGATCGCGTACACAC
>JBBKVW010000162.1:0-3825 GCA_037968655.1 Burkholderiaceae bacterium | reverse complement strand
CGCGCCTTGGGGCGGCCCGGCGGCGCTGGGGTCGCCCCCACGGTCGTCTGTGGCGTGCACCTTGTGAAACTGCGCCGTGCCCCAGTTCTGCACGTCCTCGCTGAGTGGCGATCCTGTCGTGCCCAGCGCCCGAACGCTGCGCAGGTCGCCGATGGCGGCCAGGTCGATGCCGGCCTTCATGCAGCTGGCGTAGAACGCCGCGCCGGCGCCAAAGAACGTGATGCCCAGGTCAGCCGCGAAGCGCCACAACGTGGTCCAGTCGGGCGGCATGCGCTGGCCGTTGGCGTCATGGCTGCGCCCGGCCGGGCTGCCGTCGAAGATGCAGCAGGTCGCGCCCAGCAACAGGCCCGAGACCTGGGCATTCCACATCACCCAGCCGGTCGAGCTGTACCAGTGGTAGCGCTCGCCCAGGCTGTTGGCGGCGTAGCTGCATCCCACGTCGTTGTGCAGCCCCACTAGCTCCATCGTGACCAAGGTGGCGCCGCCATGGCCATGCACGATGGGCTTTGGCAATCCGGTCGTACCGCTGGAATACACGATCCACAAGGGATGGTCGAATGGCAACGACAGTGGCTCGAAATCGCGTGTCTGCGCATCGTCGCGCGCGGCTGCCTGTGCGAAATCGGCATCCATGCGTCCGGCGTCGGCATGCGACAAGCTACCTAGCTGGTCCAGCATCAACAGATGGCGCACCGTCGGCAAAGCGGCCCTGAGCTGTGCCACGACCGCCAGCCGGTCATGGTCCTGGCCTCCGTGGGTGATGCCATCGCAGGCGATCAACACCACGGGCTCGATCTGGCGAAAGCGGTCAAGCACCGCATGCACGCCCATGTCAGGCGCGCAGATGCTCCACACCGCACCGATGCTGGCGCCGGCCAGGAAGCAGACGATTGCCTCGGGCACATTGGGCAAATACGCTGCCACCCGGTCACCGGGTTGCACCCCTTGCGCCTGCAGATGCAGCGCCACGGAGGCGACCTGCTGGCGCAACTGCGGCCATGACAGCTGCCGCGGCGCATGCTGCCCCAGGCTTTTCTCGTTGTGGCTGATGATCGCAGACTGGCCGGCGGCATGGGCCGCATCGGCATGGCGCAGCGCCTGCCTGGCGTAGTTGATCTGCGCTCCCGGAAACCAGCGCGCGCCTGGCATGCGGCGTTCGGCCAGCACCTCGCTGTGCGGTGTGGGCGACTGCAAATCGTAGTAGTCCCAGATGCTTTGCCAGAAGGCGTCGAGCTCGGTGACGGACCATTTCCAGAGCGCGTCGTAGGAGGCGAATGAAGGGCCATAGCGTTCCAGCAGCCAATCCTGGTACAGCCGGATCTGGGGAACGAAGGGGGGTGGGTTCGACGCGCGCATCGCCGCAGATTAACCCAGTCCGATCGCCGGCGACACCCCATGCGCTCAGGGTTTGTACGGGTGTACAAGAAACTTGTACGTCTGTTCAATACCTGCATGGATATCCGCATCCGGACCACCAGACGGCCGCGCGCAGTTGGCGCATCCGATGCCGAATCCCGCCCCGACCGCAAGCTCGCAATCCTGCTGGCGGCCGAAAAGCTGTTTGCCGAAAACGGCTACCACGCAGTGACGATCCGCCAGATTGCCGAGGAAGCCGGCGTGCCGCTGGCGCTGGTCGGCTATTACTACGGCCAGAAGCACGAACTGTTCGAGGCCATCTTCGAGCACTGGAGCCCGACCATCGACGAGCGGCTCATCGGCTTGCAGGTCGCTGTCGACGCAGGCGGCCCCGAACTGTTGCGCCACATCGTCGAGGCCTTCATCCAGCCTGTGCTGCGCATGCGTGCCAGCGCCGAGGGCGAGTTCTATGCGCTGCTGGTGGCGCGCGAATTGAGCTACGCATCGCCCGAGGCCGACCGGGTTTTGCGGCGCCATTTCGATCCGCTGGCGCATGCCTACATCGATGCGCTGTGCTCGGCACTGCCGCACGCCAATAACGGCGATTGCGCCTGGGCCTACCAGTTCGCGCTCGGGGCGCTGCTGCATCACATGAGCGACCAGCGCGTGGCGCGCCTGTCGGGCGGCGCCAACACACCGAACGATAGCGCCGCGCACCCGATGCTGGTACGTTTCATCGAAGGCGGCATTCGCGCCGCATTGCCTGCACCGGCCCCACGCGCAGCGCGCACCCGCATTTCTGCAACCCGATCATCAACCCAACGGAGACAACCATGAAACTTCGCCGCACCCTTCTAACCACCGCAGCCGCCGCCGCACTGGCCACGCTCGTCCACCTGCCTGCGGTCGCGCAGCAGGTCATCAAGCTGACCGCGACCGCCGGCCACCCGCCGGTGTTCCTGTGGGTCAAGACCATGGACGAGGTGTTCATTCCCGAGGTCGACAAACGCCTGGCCGCAGCCGGCAACAAGTACAAGATCGAATGGACCAAGGCCTGGGGCGGCACCTTGATCAAGCTGGGCAGCGAGTCCAAGGGCGTCGCCGACGGCATCGCCGACATCGGCCTGGTCAGCACCATCTTCGAGGCCGCCAAGTTCCCGATGCAGAACGTCACCTACTACACGCCCTTCGGCAGCGACGACGTGGCCCTGATCAGCAAGACCATCTCCGAGATGCAGTCCAAGATCCCGGCCATGGCGGACGCCTGGAACAAGAACGGCCTGACCTACCTCAATGGCATGGCACTGGATTCGTACCATATCTGGACCAAGTTTCCGGTCACGAAGATCGAAGACCTGCAGGGCAAGAAGCTCAGCGCCCCCGGGCCGGCAGCCAACTGGGTCAAGGGCACCGGCGCGGTAGCGGTGGCCGGCACGCTGAACAGCTACTACGAGGACATCAAGTCCGGCGTGTCGGACGGCGCGGTGGTGTTCGCCACCGGCGCGGGAGCGGCCAAGCTGCACGAGGTGGCACCCTATGTCACCAAGGTCAACTTCGGCTCGCAGTTCTCCGGAGGCATCGCGGTCAACAAGTCGCGCTTCGACAAACTGCCGCCCGAGGTGCAGCAGGCGATGCAGGGCGCGGCCGACGAATGGTCGGCGCAATACGCGAAGATGCAGAGCGCGGCTGTGCAGACCGTGCTGACCAACATGGGCAACGCCGGCGCCAAGATCAGCGAACTGGCACCGGCCGAACGCAAGCGCTGGGCCGACGCGCTGGGCCCGGTGGCCCAGACCTGGAGCGCCGACGTGACATCCAAGGGCGGCCCGGGCAAGGAAGTGCTCAAGATGTACACCGACGCGCTCAAGCGCAGCGGCGCGCAGCTGCCACGTGACTGGACCGCGAATTGAGCAGCGGCAAACCGGTTGCCGAGGACAGCTACGGCACGCCGCTGCCGTGGCGCTTCCAGCGCCTGGGCAAATGGCTCAACGCGCTGGGCACGCTGTGGATCATCGCGCTGATGGTGCTGATCAACACCGATGTGCTGGGGCGCAACCTGTTCAATGCGCCGGTGCGCGGCGTGACCGAACTGGTGGCCCTGTCCATCGTCGGCATCGTGTTCCTGCAGCTGGCCGATACGCTGCACAGCGGGCGCTTCACGCGTGCCGACGTGTTGCTGGCAACACTCAAGGAACGACGGCCGGTATTCGCGGCGCGGCTGCAGGCCGTGTACCACCTGATCGGCGCCGGCCTGATGGGCGTCATCCTGTGGGCGGCCTGGCAACCACTGGTCGACGCCATCCGCATCCGCCAGTATGTCGGCGCCATCGGCGACTTCACCGCTCCGGTGTGGCCGGTGCGGCTGATCATGCTGATCGGGCTGTGCACGACACTGATCACCTTCGTGCTGCTGGCCTGGGCGGATCTGCGCCGCGCGCGGGCCATCAATTCGGCCACACGGAGTCAGCC
>JBBKVW010000161.1:0-17514 GCA_037968655.1 Burkholderiaceae bacterium | reverse complement strand
GCCAGCGCCTGGTTGGATTGGTGCACGGCGGTGATGCGTGCCAGCACCGTTGGCGGCAGCCATAAATGCGCTGGCGCATCGGCCAACGCTTGCTGCGCGACCTGTCGCGCGTCGGCCAGCGCGATATCGGCGCGCTGCTGCATCTGCGCCACCTGCGCCAGCCGCGCATCCACATGGCCCTGGCTGTAGCGCCTGCGTGCGCGATCGGACACGATGCGCAGAATGTCGCTGTCGTGGCTGCTGGCCTGGCTGGAGATGGCGCGTGCCAGCGCCAGTTTGCCTGCGCCGTCACCCTCGCCCTCGTCCTGCGCACTGGTCTCGATGTCCAGCTGTTTCTCGAACGCCCGGGCCGCGCGCTGCAGCCACTGCAGGTCGAGCGGCCGCGCCAGCGCGACGGTCAGATCGAACCACTGCACGAGCGCCTGCACCTGCTCGGGCCGCGCGCCCAGCGCGTAGGGCAGCAGCCACAGATCCCACGGGCCAACCCGCCCATCACCGCGGCTGGCGGCCTGCACCTTGAGCAGCCCCACCAACTTGCGCCAGCGCCGGTCCGACACCAGCACCGACTGTTGCGCGCACCAGGCACGCACCTGCACCAGCAGATCGCGCACTGGCCCAGGCACGCGGATATGCGCGGCGTCCGCGCGCAAAGGTTGCAGCGCATCGGCACGCAATCGCGGCCGTGTTCGGGCCAGCTGGTCGGGCAGATCCAGCAGCGCCGCAAAACTGGCGTCACCGACCGGCTCGACCGGCACGCGCAACAGAAAGCGGTCGTAAAAGGCCTGCAGCGATTCGTCCTGCGGCACCTCATTGGTGGCGCCTACGACGCAGACCAGCGGTACCCGGACCCGGCCGGCGCCGTTGTCGAACTCGCGCTCGTTGAGCAGGGTCAGCAGCGCGTTGAGAATCGCCGAGTTGGCCTTGAACACCTCGTCCAGAAACGCGACCTGGGCGGTGGGCAAAAAGCCATCGGTCAGGCGCTCATAGCGGTCCTGCTCCAGCGCCTTGAGCGACAGCGGGCCGAACAGTTCTTCGGGCACCGAAAAGCGCGTCAACAGGCGTTCGAAATAGGGCGCGTCGACAAAGGCGGCATGCAGGCGCCGTGCCAGCTCGCTCTTGGCGGTGCCGGGCGGGCCGACCAGCAGCAGATGCTCGCCCGCCAGCGCCGCCAGCAGCAGCAGGCGCACTGGAACGTCGCGCTCCAGCAGGCCCCGCTCCAGGTCCGCCAGGGTGTCGCGCAGGAGTTCTTGATCCATCGCTACATTGTGCGGTGAAACACACGCTGTCCGCATGCGCTCTGGCAGCGGCAGATATCATGCAGCGGCCCGGCCAGCATCCGGTCATCAGGGAGTAAACGCGATGCGAAAGTTCATCAAGCGATCGGCCATTGGTCTGCTGTTGCTGCTACTGGCAGTGGGCGCCACGACCGCCTGGTACCTGAGTGGCAAGCAGCCCCAGCGCAGCGGCGACTTCGCCATGAGCGGCCTGCAGGCACCGGTGTCGGTGCGCTATGACGAGCGCGGCGTGCCGCACATCACCGCTGCCAACGAAGCCGACCTGTACCGCGCGCTGGGCTATGTGCACGCGCAGGACCGGTTGTTCCAGATGGAGGTGGCACGCCGCCTGGCGCGCGGCGAACTGGCCGAGGTGCTGGGGCCCAAGCTGCTGGACACCGACCGGCTGTTTCGCACCCTGGGCATCCGCGCCCGTGCCGACGCCTATGTGGCCAGGCTGGACAAGAATGCGCCCGCCTCCCTGGCCGTGATGGCCTATCTGGACGGCGTCAACCAGTACCAGGCCAGCCATCCGGCGCCGATCGAATTCGACATCCTGGGCATTCCCAAGCGCCCCTTCACGCCGCAGGACACCATGGCGGTGGCCGGCTATCTGGCCTACAGCTTCGCCTCGGCCTTCAAGACCGAGCCGGTGATGACGCATATCCGCGACAAGCTCGGCGCCGGCTACCTGGGCGTGTTCGAGTTGCAGTGGCATTCCAAGGGTGTCGATTCGCCGGGCGCGATCGCGGCCATGACCGATGCCGACTGGCGCGGCCTGAACCGGGTCGCCGACCTGAGTCGACGCGTGCTCGATTCAAGTCCCGTGCCGCCATTCGAAGGCAGCAACGCCTGGGCGATTGCCGGCAGCCGCACGGCCAGCGGGAAACCGGTGCTGGCGGGCGACCCGCATATCGGGTTTTCGGCGCCCGCGGTCTGGTACGAGGCCCATCTGAAGACACCGGCGATGGAGCTGTATGGCCACTTCCAGGTGCTCAATCCAATGGCGCTGCTCGGCCACAACCAGCGCTTTGGCTGGAGCCTGACCATGCTCCAGAACGACGACATCGACATGGTGGTCGAGAAGCTGAACCCCGACAACCCGCAGCAGGTCTGGCACCAGGGCCAATGGGTCGACCTGCAGCAGCGCAGCGAGACCATCGCGGTCAAGGGTGCAGCGGCGGTAACGCTGCAACTGCGCCGTTCGCCGCACGGCCCGATCATTACAGACGCCTATGCCGACAACTACGGAAAAACACCGGTAGCCATGTGGTGGGCCTTCCTGGAAACCGAGAACCCGGTGCTCGAAGCCTTCTACGAGTTGAACCGGGCCGACACGCTGGCCAAGGCGCGCCAGGCCGCCAGCAAGATCCATGCGCCGGGCCTGAACGTGGTGTGGGCCAATGCCGACGGCGACATCGCCTGGTGGGCCGCCGCAAAAATTCCGCTGCGGCCACCGGGCGTGAACCCGACCTACCTGCTCGATGCCGCCAAGGGCGAAGCCGACAAACCGGGCTATCACCCGTTCAGCGACAACCCGCAGGAAGAGAACCCGCAGCGCGGCTTCATCGTGTCGGCCAACAACCAGCCCCGGCCGACGAATGATGTGGTGGTGCCGGGCTACTACCAGCCGCCGGACCGGGTGCAACGCCTGGTCAGCCTGATCGGCGATGGCAGCCGCAAGCACGACATGGCACAAAGCCAGGCCATGCAGCGCGACGTGCGCAATGGCTACAGCCAGCGCGTGCTGGTGTCGCTGCTGCCGATATTGCGCGAACGCGTCACCGATGCTGCCGAACGCAAACTGGTGGACGGCCTGGCAGGGTGGGATGGCAGCTACAGTGTGGACAAGACAGAAACCACGTTGTTCGTGCAACTGCTGTACAGCATCGCGCACGCTGCCACGCACGACGAACTCGGGCCCGTGCAATTCAAGAACCTGCTGGGCAGCCGCTCACTGGATTTCGCGCTGCCACTGTTGCTGGCCGACCCCGACTCACCCTGGTGGGACGACAAGGGCACGCCCGGCGCGGTGGAAACACGCGCCGACACCGTGCACAAGGCCTGGCGCGCGAGCCTGGCGCATCTGCACGCGACCTATGGCGAGGACAGCACGCAATGGACCTGGGGCCGCGCCCACACGCTGACGCACAAGCATCCGCTGGGCCAGCAAAAACCGCTCGACAAGTTGTTCGACGTCGGGCCCTTCCCGGCCCCGGGCGGGCGCGAGATTCCCAATGCGCTGGGCACCTCGATCGGCCCGGCACCCTGGGCCGTCAGTTACGGGCCTTCGACGCGCCGGGTGATCGACTTTGCCGATCCGGACCAGGCCGTCGGCATCAACCCGGTGGGGCAAAGCGGTGTGCTGTTCGACCGGCACTACAAAGACCAGGCCCAGACCCACATCAGCGGCGGCTATGTGCGCCAGTGGCTGGCCGAGGCCGACGTGGCTGCCAACACGCGCAGCACATTGACGTTGCGCCCGACCGGCGCCAAGGCCGCGCCGTGATGCGGCAACCGGCCACCACCGCGGCACCCTGATTGTCAGCCCGGCTGCTTGACGATGCGCAGGTAGGGCTTGAGCGTCTTGAAGCCGGCCGGGTAGATCTTCTTGGCCTCTTCGTCGGTGACCGAGGGCACGATGATGACGTCCTCGCCCTTCTTCCAGTTGACCGGCGTGGCCACCTTGTGCGCCGCCGTCAGCTGCATTGAATCGACCACGCGTAAGATTTCGTCGAAATTGCGCCCGGTCGTCATCGGGTAGGTCAGCATCAGCTTGATCTTCTTGTCCGGGCCGACCACGAACACCGAGCGCACGGTGGCATTGGTGGCGGCGGTGCGGCCCTCGGAGCTGCCGCCTTCTTCCGCCGGCAGCATGTTGTAGAGCTTGGCCACGGCCAGATCGGTGTCGCCGATCATCGGGTACTTGGGCAGGTGGCCCTGGGTTTCCTCGATATCCGCAGCCCACTTGTGGTGGTTGTCCACCGGGTCGATCGACAGGCCGATCAGCTTGCAGTTGCGCTTGGTGAATTCGGGCTCGATGCGCGCCATGTAGCCCAGTTCGGTGGTGCAGACCGGCGTGAAGTCCTTCGGATGCGAAAACAGGATGGCCCATTTGTCGCCGATCCACTCGTGAAAATCGATCTTGCCCTGGGTGGTGTCGGCTTTGAAGTTGGGTGCGGTGTCGTTGATGCGCAGTGACATGGTGTGGTCCTCATGGTGGTTGATCGGGCGGCGGGCTCGCACGCGTCGGCCGCAGGACCAACTAGCGTACAACTTACGGATGGTCCCCGCAACCGCTGGTCAGAACCGTTTGCGGGACCGATTCAGCGCAACACCAGCACCGGCACCTGCGAATGCGTCAGCACATGCTGGGTTTCGCTGCCCAGCAACACCCGCGTCAGGCCACGGCGGCCATGGGATGCCATCACGATCAGGTCACAGGCCTTTTTGTCCGCAATTTCGATGATGGTGTCGGCCACGTAGTTGGACTTTTCGGTGACGGCAGTGGCCTTGACGCCGGCGGCCTGCGCCGATGCCATGACACCATCGACTATGGCCTGCGAATGGGCCGACCAGCGTTTTTCCTGCTCCGCCTTTTCGCCCGCATCGCGCCGGATCTGGCCATCCCAGTGGTCATCCAGACGCAGATGCGTGACCTTCAGCGCCACCAGCTCGGCGCCGAGCAGCCTGGCCAGCGCGATCGCGTGATCGACCGCCTTGGCCGACAACTCGGAACCATCCGTGGCCACCAATATGCGCTTGTACATGCCAAACTCCCTTGAATGAGGGACTCGCCCCGCGACCGGCGTTGCCGACCGTCAGCGACGCGATGCGCGGATGCCCGCTATCGCGCCCCGGCCGATTCCCGGGCGCGTTCCCGCGGGTCGCCAGCCGACGCTAACACGGAACGTCCATGCCGCGCGCTGACAAGCGTCAAGCGGCCGCGTCGATCGCCATGACCCCGGTGCCCTTGGCGCCGTGTCCGGCAGCGATCAGGTGGTCCATCCGCGCCGCGACACCGGACAACGTCGCCATCGGCCGATCACCGGCAGTCTGCAGCATCAGGGCCACGTCCTTGCGCGCCATCGACAACTCGAAGGTGGGTGTGAAATCGCGCTGCACCATCGTCGCACCGATGCGCGCGGCCATCGCATTGAGATCCAGCAGGCCCATCAGCTTGACCGCGTCGGCGCCCTGGACCTGCGCGCCCGCGGCGACCGACAACACGTCGGCGATGGTGCCGCCCAGACCGATGATCAGCGCATTGCCGAACAGCTTGTTGGCCGCCGCGAGATCGCTGCGTTCGCCCAGGTATTCCAGCCGGCCGGTCATGCGGGCGAGTTCAGCCTGGACCGATTCGAACACCGCGCCCGGGCCAGACACCAGCATCGAGCCCTGCGCATTGCGCGCGGCCGGCGGACCCATGAAGACCGGGCAATGCAGGTACTTGAGGCCTTTCGCGTTGAGTCGCTGCAGCCGCGCACCCGTCAGCGCCGGCAAGGTCGTGCTGTGGTCGATCACGACCGCATCGGGCGCCAGCGCTGGGCCGGCCTGCGCCAGCACATCTTCGACAACGGCATCGTCCTTGAGCACCAGGTGTACGCGCTGCGCACCGCGCGCGGCCTCGGCAGGACTGGCCGCCACAGTGATGCCAAAGCGCTCGAGCGCGCGCGCCTTGTCCACCGAGCGATTCCAGACGGTGACGCTGTCGCCCCGTTGCGCGGCGGCTTCTGCGAATGCGGCGCCGAGCAGGCCGGTGCCGAGGAATGCGATGTGGGTCATGGTGGGTGTGCTCCTGGTGGGGTGTCGAGGATCGGGCTGCGCCGGGTGGGACGATGCAAGTTATCTTCGATGCAAGTTATCTTTTATCTTATATGGCGGCGGCCTGCGTGATGCGGCCACCTGCCGCCTTCACTGCATGACCAACCTGCGCGGCACAGGCTTGCTGTAGTTTCCCAATAGGTTGTTCACCCGCAAGAGTCTGGGATCAACGACCACCAGCTTCGGCATGCTCAGAAACAATCGGGGGCCATTCTCTATCGCCTTGGCGACCGTGTTGCGGTGTTGCTTTTTTTTACATTGCATGTAGGACAAGCACCTGCGTCTCGCGCAACATGTTGATTTTATGGAATTTTATTAATTGGCCCAATAATTGCTTAGCTAAATCTGAATTGTGGCTTTTCTTTCTTAACACTAAGGGGGATCTTATGAAAACGCGGTATCAATTTCTGGGTGCGATTTCTGCAATGGCGATAGCCTTAAGCTTTGGTGCTGGCGCAGCGAACGCGGCTCCGCTGCCTTTCGGCTGGACCACCAACGCTGGTGGCAATGCCGGCAGTTTCTCGGCGCAAGACGGCGTGGTCACGCTGGCGCCCGGCTTAGCATCCTACCAATGGCTGTCGACAGAATTCTCCCCGGCGGGTGGCGGCACACTGCCTGTTGGTGCGACCGGTGCCGAGACGAACGGCACTACCGTAGCGACGCCGGCTTTCACGGTCGCCGCTGGCGACAAACTGAACTTTTTCTTTAACTACATCACGTCGGACGGCGCAGAGTTCACAGAGTATGCGTGGGCGGCGCTCTTCACTGACGCTACCACCTTCGACTCCTACCTGTTTACAGCGCGCACCACCCCCTCTGGCAACACCGTGCCGGGCATCGGACTGCCAGGGCTCGGCGCAGGCGTAGTACTGACGCCAGGTAGCACCGCGATCATTCCTGGCGGCCCGGCGTTCTCGCCGCTTGGCGGCTCCTCGGGCGCCTGCTTTATAGACGATACCCAGGGTTGTGGCTACACCGGCTGGATCGAGATGGATTTCACGTTCCCCACAGCGGGCACCTATTTGCTGAAGTTCGGGGTGACAAACGCGCTGGACGATGCATTTGACAGCGCGTTTGCGGTCGCCGGCGTAACCATCAACGACGTGCCGATCGACAACAACAAGGTACCGGAGCCTGGGACGCTGGCACTCTTGGGTCTCGGCCTCGCAGGGCTTGGCGTCATGCGCCGCCGCAAGGCCTGATCCTCCAGACCTGCATTTATCTGACGGCGCTGCGGTTCCCGCAGCGCCGTTTTCGTTGTGTACGTCCGGCAGGCGAATAAGAGAGCAGACGCACTGTAACTGCGCAAGATCAAGAGGATGGATATGGCCGGTTGGCGCAAAGGCGACGGCCTGCGACTGGGCCTGGCCTTCGACGATAGGGCTCGCAATCCATGAATTTCTACACCTTCCTCAAGACCGGCGTCGAGGTGATGCACGTCGGCGGTGAGCAGTCATACACTGTCCGCGCCGCCGGCGATGTCAGCCGCGATCCGCTTCGATGCCTGGTTGTGCGGCGAAGCCCAGCGCACCGGCGACGGCCGGATACCGACCACACGGGTGTACCGGTACGGTCCGGGCTGCGTGCGCGACAACAAGGACCTGAAAGAGGCACTCGCGCTGTTGGCCGAGCACGGCCGCGCGCGTCTGGAGGAGGACGGGCGGCGGCGCTTTGTGGTGGTGAATCCGGCGCTTTACTGCAAGTTGATCGATTGAACCAGCACGCCGAGGACCGCCACTCTGTCGGCCCGGCGCCTTGCTGCTCTTGCTGTTCCTGACTTTTTGAAAGGTCGTATCCGCCCCATGAAATCAGGACGACCACGATCGGCCGGCCAAACTGCTGAGGTGACGTCGTCGCGGCCGTGATCGGAATCGCGCTTGTGCACAATCCGTGAGCGACTCTCGACTGGATCTGCCTCACCACTTGCCGCGCCACCATGGACAAGTCCACCTCAAACTACTACGACGGTATCTACAAGCGCGAGCGCCTTGCGGGCAGTTCGGTTCAAGGCGCTGCAGAGCTGGCCGCCGAGGCCTATATCGACGGCAAACCGCGGATGCGGGGAAAGCACAAGGTCACGGAATCCGAGCGCTGCGACGCCTATTGGTCTAGTAAGCATGTGAAGATGGTCCCGCTCGATGGCTGGCGCGCGCACGTCATGACACTCGCGTTGGCTCGGTACCTTGGGAAGGATCTTAGCTGCCATGTTGCGCAGTTGGAGCGCGTCGCGGCCGTGCCGGGTCTACTGAAGCGGGCGGCCCGTTTCAGTGGGCTCGTCATGCGGCCAGACTCCTCTCGCCGAAAGGAATTGGAGTCACTGGCACCACGGTTCCCAGAAATTGCGGAGTTGTGCAGCATCCTGTCGATCTTCGACGTGGCCCATGGGTTGCGAAAAGACGAAGTGCAAAAGTGGCAGTGCGTCCTCGATGAACTGTCGATCGTCGAACTGATGCTGTATGCCAGCATGTTCGCTTTTGAACACCTGGTGCCCGAAGCCTTTGAGCACCAGGGTATGCAATGGGTAGAGTCGCCGGCCGCCCGGCACCGGATGGAACAGCACTGGGACGCCATCGCCGACATCTTTCACTGGAAGCTGCGACAGACGCCCCACGAGAAACTGAAGATCACAGAATCGGGTCTTGGCCAGTCATTGGCGGCGCATCTGTCGCCATTCATATTTCCGTCACCATCGGGGAGGCCGGCCCGGGAAGACCTGCGGCTCGCGTTTGCGGAGTTGGTGTCTTGCCAACTGGAGCTCAATGAGTTCGAGGCCAGGTCCGCCGACGCATTCTCATTCGACGAGAGCATTGACTTCATCCGCCAAGGGACAAATCTGGAGATCGTGGAAGTCGACGCCGACGCCAGGAAGAAGTGGAAAAGGGATGAGAAAAAGCTCGAGAAGGTACACGGGTATTGGTTCTATCGGGCATTCGAAACCTTTCTGGCCTCTGATGCAGCCACCCAGACCATTGGTCTACCGGAAAATCATGACGACAACCGTCTTGCGTACATACGTGCCATCCGGACCAAGCTTCGTTTGACCGAGGTATACGGACTCGGTGAAACCACGCTTGCCGACTCGGGCGAACGCGTGGACCTGTTTCAGGCGATGCTGTCCTTGGAGTTAATGTCGGCGTTCTACCAGCGTGACTTCCTGCTTGCATACAACCAGCGACTCAACGACGTTGGTGACTGGTCGAAGGCTTTGTCCAGCCTGGTAATGGATGGGCTGGTGGATGACAACCAGAACCGGATGCCGTTGACATGGTCTGACCGCGACGACAAGGTTGCCAAGATCGTGGGCTGGACAGTGAATCCTGCATTTCCCCAGGGAAGCAAGCGCATGGCCGGCGCCATCCTGGATTTCTGGACGACTGACTGGGTCGTTTTGGCGGAGAAGCTTCGTCATCGTGCGGAATTCCTGGCGCCTGAACTTCTGGAACGCCCGATCCTGAAGTTGGGCACTTACCTGTTTCAGTTGCCCTGGCACCTCGGATTGCAGAACAACAGTACGGCCGCCATCAACAACCTGCGCCGGATCGGCGCCCGGCGCGGTGAGTCCACCGAAGAAAACCGTCGGATCGAGGAGCGCCTGGCCAGACAGTTTGAGTCCCGGGGCTTCACGGTTGCACTGAACTGGAATCCGCCCTCGGACGACCCAGCCAATGCCGGCGAGGTCGACTTGATTTGTGCCAGGGACGGAAAAGTGCTTGTGATCGAATTGAAGTCGACCTACATCCGGCGAACACAACGTGACGCTTGGTTGCATGCGGCGACCACCCTTCGTAAGGCTGGACGACAAGTTCAGCGAAAGGTCGCAGCCGTGGACAGGGCGTTGGCCAGCAATTCCGCCTTGGCGACCTTGCTCCATCTCAAGGTGGAGGGTAGTGGCCCTGGCACGATCGGCTGGATAGTTGACACGTCGATCGAACATGACCACCAGCGCTTCAGTGGCCATCTGAAGGTGTCTCTGGAGGAGGTTCTGATTGCACTTCGCGACGATCACGGGTTGCTGAACGACCCGGCGCGACTACTGGGGAATACCAAGGGCCTGGGCACGCGTGGCGAATCCTACGATACGGCGCCTCAGGTGACGCTCTACCCTGCGGGTTTCGACTTCAAACGATTTGTTGAGATCGTCGAAAGCGACGCCGTCTGGAATGAGTGCCTTGCAATGGGCGTCCCGGGCTGACGACCGTCCGGGTTGAGCCAACACCCCAGGGACCGCCACTCTGCCGGCCCGGGAACCTTGCTGTTCTTGCTATTCTTGCTGCTTTGAGCCAGAAGGTGCCGCTCGCGGACTCGTTGAACCGCAGGAACAGCAAGAACAGCAAGGGTGGTGGGGGCGTGCGGAAGCAGCGTGAGATCCGCCCCCCCCCCGGAGATCGTGATGGGAAACGGCCTTGGACAGTCGACAGGAACCAAATCCAAATACAGTAACTTTTTGGCCGGACAGGCCCCAAAATTCGAGTTACTGTAAAAGCAACTGCACAATCAGCCGGAAACTGAAGGAAGTTACTGCATCTCACCGGACGACCAGACTAGCGTGAGCACTGTCCCTGGGAGCCCATAAGTAGTTGATCTGAAATAACTTTCCGACAATTTCAGCTCGCAATGGACGTAAAAAAACCAACCTTTTCGGGGTTGGTTTTTTGTGTACTGGTGGCCTGGGGCGGAATCGAACCACCGACACAAGGATTTTCAATCCTCTGCTCTACCGACTGAGCTACCGGGCCAGAGCGGCAAAGTATACCAGCGCCATGCTGGCACTTTGGACGCTTCAGGCGGCGTTGCGTTTGCCGCGGGTCAGGTCGACGCCCAGTTGCTTGAGCTTGCGGTACAGATGGGTGCGCTCCAGGCCGGTCTTCTCGGCGACACGGGTCATGGAGCCGTTTTCACGCGCCAGGTGGTATTCGAAATAGGCCTTCTCGAACTCGTCGCGCGCTTCGCGAAGTGGCTTGTCCAGGCCAAAGCTCTGGCGCGGTTGCAGGCTGTTGTCGGTGCCTGCTGCAGCGGCGGCGCCGGAGTCTGCAACGAGTTCGATGCTCGCTGGTGCGGGCATCTGGACGACCGAAGGCGTCTGCAGTTTGCGCACGGTGCCACGCGCCAGGCCCTGCTCGACTGCCTTGAGCAGTTTTTGCATCGTGATCGGCTTTTCGAGAAAAGCCAGCGCGCCGATCTTGGTGGCTTCGACTGCGGTGTCGATGGTTGCGTGGCCGCTCATCATGATCACCGGCATGGTCAGCAAACCGGCGGATGACCACTCCTTGAGCAGCGTCACGCCGTCGGTGTCGGGCATCCAGATGTCGAGCAGTACCAGGTCGGGTCGTTCGCGCTGGCGTGCCTCACGGGCCTGCTGCGCATTCTCGGCAGTCTCGACCGTATGGCCTTCGTCGTTGAGTATTTCCTGCAGCAGGTCGCGGATACCGTGCTCGTCATCGACTACCAGAATGTTTGCCATATGGATGCGCTGTTCCTTGCCTGTGCCGGCGCCGCAGCATCAGGCTGGGGCGCTGTCGGTTTCCGTACTGTCCACTGCGAATGATAACGACACTTGCGCACCCACCACTTTGCCGTCTTCCGACCGGTTCGTGATGTCGATCCGCGAGCCATGTTCATCGGCAATCTTCTTGACCACTGCCAGGCCCAGTCCGGTGCCCTTGGCCTTGGTTGTCACATAGGGTTCGAAGGCGCGCTTGAGTATGTTCTCCGGAAAGCCGGCGCCCTGGTCCTGCACCACCAGGCGCACCCTGCGACTGGTCGGAACCCACACCGTTCGCAGCGTGACCGCGCGCGTGACACCGGGCGCTGTGACGACAGCGGCAGTGGCATCCTGTGCGTTTTGCACCAGGTTGTGCACCACCTGGCGCAACTGCTGCGCATCGCCCAGGATGCGCGGGCAGCGCGCGTCCAGCTCCATCTTCACCGGCACCTGGGCAATGTCGTGTTCATACAGCTGCACGATGTCGCCCAGCAGGGCGTTGAGGTCCAGCGGCTTGAGTTCGGCGGCCGGCAATCGGGCATAGTCGCGAAACTCGTTGACCAGGCGCTTCATTGCATCGACCTGGTCGACGATGGTCTTGACCGACTTGGTCAATATCGCCTGCTCGGGCGCGGCCACCTTGCCCGACAGTTTCATCTCCAGCCGCTCGGCCGACAACTGTATGGGTGTCAACGGGTTCTTGATCTCATGCGCCAGGCGTCGCGCCACTTCGCCCCAGGCCTGCGCGCGTTGGGCCGAGACGATCTCCGAAATATCGTCGAACACCAACAGGCGGTCGGTACCGGGCAACTTGGCGCCACGCGCAACCAGCACGATGCTGTTGTCATTGAGTCCCTTGGGCGCGCCCGGCACACCAGTGCCCAGGTCAAAGGATTGCTGCCAGTGGTCCAGGCCATCTTCGCTGCGCTCGCCCAGAAAGGAATCAAAGCGCGCCTGCACCTGATGCGCGAGCTCCTGCAGGCCGGGCACCGTATCGAGCCGCTTGTTTTCATAGGCCGCCAAGGGCAATCGCAGGATGCGGGTAGCACCCGGGTTGGACGAGCGGATCACGCCCTGGGCATCAAGCACGATGACGCCGGCCGTCAGGTTGTCCAGGATGGTCTGCAGGTTGGCACGCGCGGCATTGACCTGTTCCATGCTGGCACCGACGGCCTGGCGGGCATCGGCCAGCTGCTGGGTCATGTCGGCAAAGTCGCGCGTGAGGCCGCCCAGTTCATCCTTGCTTTCCAGTGCCATCTTGGGCGTCAGGTCGCCCGCGGCAACCTTGCTCACGCCGTCGGCCAGCAACAGCAGCGGGCGCACGATCTGGTTGCCCAGCAGCACCGCCAGCAGCACCGCGCCAAACACGGCCAGAAACAGGCTTAGTGTCAGCGTGCCGATATACATGCGCTTGAGTCCCTCGCGCGCCAGCGATCGCTCCTGGTATTCGCGATAGGCCTGGGTGACCGCCAGCGCGTTGCTGACCAGGGCGCCGGGCAATGCCTGGGTGACCAGCAAAAAGCGCGGCTCGGCCGACAGCGCAAAGCCGGCCTGGGGCACCAGCACCAGCACCTTGATGCGCGCGTCGTCGACCGTCGTGGTGTTGGCTTCGTCCAGCCCTTCGACCCAGGTCACCGAACGGGCGCCGCGTGCAGTACGAAACTGCTGCGCCGACGGCCGTTCGGTAGTGAGCTTGAAGCGCGACTTGCTTGCCGCCGTGATCAGCTGACCGGACGCAGAGAACAGGCCGACGTCACTGGCCCCGAGCTGGTCGCGCACCCGCTCGAGCGGCAAGGTCACCGCGGCATCGGACAGGCTGGACAGTTGCGGCGCCGCCAGGCGCGTCTTGTTGCCGAGATCCGAGGACAGCGCCTCCAGGGAGACGCGCCCCAGGTTGAGGCCGGCATCGAGCGCGCCCTCCACCTTGACGTCGAACCAGGATTCGATCGAGCGCGACACGAACTGGTAGGACACCACATAGATCAGCAGTCCGGGCGCAAATCCGGCCAGGGCAAAGACTGCCGCCAACTTGACCAGCAGGCGGCTGCCAAAGCGTTTCCTGCGCACGCGCAGCAACAGGCGTACGGCAATCCAGGCGATCACCAGCAACAACAGGACGGCCACGACGACGTTCAGGCCGAACAGGAGCGCGTAGTTGCGTTCGTACAGTTCCCGGTTGTTGGTTGCCTGCGTCAGCAGGAACATCAGTACCAGGCCGATGGCCGCCATGGCGGCAACGCCCACACTAACTGTCCAGCGCAAACCGCGGCTGCGGTGCGGGCGCGGCGCACTGTTGGCCAGGTCTGGGTCCTGCTGGCTCACCGTCCGCTCTCAGGCCCGATCTGCTGACTGGCGCTGACACCAACGCGCCAGTCCGCCTGGCCGAATGCGCCGATCTGAAATGGACGGGGCAACTGGGTCATATCCAGTCCAAAGCGAAATTCCACGCGCAGGGTCGCATTGGTCTCTATCACGCCGGCATCTGCGATCTTCCAGCTGGAAATGCGCAGCATCGTCGCCATTGCCTCAGACAGTGAATCGAAATTGAGGTTCAGCGCCAGCCCCAGGCTGTTGCTCGTCATCGGCCCGGACGCGACGTTGAGCCGCCACCGCCGCGTCAATGGCTGAAACGCCAGTCGCATGTGGCGCTGCGCCGTCGCCACCTTCTTGTCGGTCCAGTACCAGCGCTGGCGCACCACGTCGGCCTCGGCCAGGAACACCATGGCAATGCCCTTGTTCAGCGCATCCTCGACGGCATTGGGCAACTCCAGCCGCACGTTGGCAAACAGCACGAGGCCTTCAGGTGAGCGCTCCAGGCGCAGTTCGGTGACGTCCGATACGGCTTCCGGGTCGGCTGCCATGGCCGGCATGGCCAATAGCAGGCAGGCGGCCAGGCACGCGGCCAATCTATTGATGCGCGCGTTTTTCCAGCAGTGCGTAAAAGAATCCGTCATGGTCACTGTCCCGATTGTCCGGGACAGCCGCGCCCTTTGCGGCCAATTGGGGCAGCAAATGCCCGGGCGATGGCAGCAAAGCGGCATCGGTGTTGTGTTCAACAAACGTTTGTATCTGGATGTCACCCTCGGCCCGGAACACTGAGCAGGTGCAGTACAGCAGGCAACCACCGACGCGCAGCGTGGGCCACAGCGCCGCCAGCAGTTGCGCCTGGATGGCGGCCAGTTGCTCGACATCGGACGCGCGGCGCAGCCAGGGCACATCCGGATGGCGCCGCACGATGCCCGAGGCGGTGCATGGCGCATCGAGCACGATGGCATCGAACGGATCGCCGTCCCACCAGCTGGCAGGCTGGGCGGCGTCGGCCACCAGGACCTGCGCCTGCAGGCCCAGCCGGGCCAGGTTCTGGCCGATCCTTTCGCAGCGCGACGCGTCAATGTCCAGCGCCACCAAGCGGCAATCGGCCAGTTCAAGCAGGTGGGCGGTCTTGCCGCCGGGCGCGGCGCAGGCATCGAGCACCCGCGGCATGCTGCCGGCCGAAAGACCACCCAGCAACAACGGCGCCGCCTGTTGCGCGGCGGCATCCTGCACCGACACCAGCCCGTCGGCAAAGCCGGGAATGCGCTGCACCGGCATCGGCTGCGACAGACGAACACCACTGTCGCCGCTCGCCTGCGCGCCGATCCCCTGCTCTGCCAGCAGGGCCAGGTAGTCGGCGCGGCTGGCGCGTCGCGCGTTGACGCGCAGCGTCATCGGTGCGTGGAGGGCGTCGGCACGCAACACCGCCTGCCACTGCTGCGGATGGTCGCGCTGCAGGCGTTCGATCCACCATGACGGGTGGTTGTACAAGGCAACCGGGTCGCCATCGCCGAACGCGACCAGCGTGTCGCGCTCGCGCAGAAAGCGCCGCAGGCAGCCGTTGATGAAGCCGGCCTGCGCCTTGGTCGCGCTGTGGCGCTTGGCCGCCTCGACCGCCTGATCGACCAGCGTGAAGCCCTCATAGGGCGCGTCGAGCGGGTTCCAGGCCAGCGCCAGCGCAACGCACAGCAGTGCATCGGCCTGCGGCGGTGGTGGACGTCGGGCCAGTTGCCGACGCAGGTTTTCGGCGCGCGCCAGCGAACGCCAGACCTGAAACGACAGGGCCTGGACTGCGGGACGCAATGCAGGCTCGACCTGATCGAGCGCCACATTGCCCGAACGCCCCGCGCGCAGCGCCATCAGGCAGCCTGCCGTAGCTTGCAGCAAGCGCCATAGGGGCGGTGCGGTGGCTGGCGACGGCTCCAACGACAAAGGCTTCACCTTGCGTTCAGGCGTTGTGGCCTGGCGTTCACAGACTGGCCGCTGGCTTGAAACTGAACAGATGGGCCAGTATCGAGGCCGGAAACTGTCCGATCGCCAGGTTGTAAGCCGATACCGCGCCGTTGAACCCCGTCACCGCATCGCGCAGCGCCAGGCTGTTGTCTTCCCATGCGCGCTGCGTGCCGACGTCTGCAGTGCCTGCCGGGTCCGCGATCTCGGCATGGCGTCGCTCCCAGACCGTTTGCACAGTCGCATGGGCGGTCTGCAACGCGGCCACCGCACTTGCGTCGAGCGCCTGCCGGCGCACCACCCGCAGCGCCACTTCGAACTGAATCGCCACTTCCTGCAGACCGGCGCGGTTGCCATTCGCGGCAAAGCCAGGCTCTTCGACCTGATTGGGGCGCACAGAGGACTGCGGCATGGTCGTCGCTTCGTTCAGCAATGCCAGGGCTTGCACCATGCGCTGGTCCACGGCGGAAAAACTTGCATTGACCTGCGCCCGCAAACGAATGAGCCGGTTGTAAGCGCCGACCAACCAGCCCAGCAGCAGGGCCACCAGCAACCAGAAAACCAGCACCGCGGTCACAACCGACCCCCCGCAGTCCGGACCTCAGCGGCCGCCTGCGCGGAGCCGAAATGAGAACGCCCCAGGAACCGAAACTCGGATCCTGGGGCGCTCGGGTACGACACGGCCGCGACTTACTCGGCGACGGTTCCCGCGTCGGTCGCTGCCTCGCCTGCCGGCTCGACATCGGCGGTCGCCGTTTCTTCGCTCTGGCCTGCCAGCTCGGCTTCCTCGGCTTCGGCAATGGCACGGCGCTCGGCGTCGTCCATGTTCTCGCGGATCTTGCGTGCCTCGTGATAAGCCATGCCGGTACCAGCGGGGATCAGCCGACCGACGATGACGTTTTCCTTCAGGCCACGCAACTCGTCACGCTTGCCCATGATGGCCGCTTCGGTCAGCACACGGGTCGTTTCCTGGAACGAGGCGGCGCTGATGAAGCTGTCGGTGGACAGGGACGCCTTGGTGATGCCCAGCAGCAGGTTGGTGAAGGTCGCCGGAATCTTGCCGTCGGCGCGCAAGGCGTCGTTGGTATTGAGCATTTCCGAGCGCTCGACCTGTTCGCCACCGATGTAGCCGGAGTCGCCCGCGTTGTCGACCACGACACGGCGCAGCATCTGGCGCACGATCACCTCGATGTGCTTGTCGTTGATCTTCACGCCCTGCAGGCGGTAGACGTCCTGCACCTCGTCGACGATGTAGCGCGCCAGTTCCTCGGAACCCAGCAGGCGCAGGATGTCCTGCGGATCGGCCGGGCCGTCGACCACGCTCTCGCCCTTGTTGACGACCTGGCCCTCGTGCACCAGCATGTTCTTTTCCTTGGGCACGAGTTCTTCCCAGACCTTGCCTTCCGGATCGGTGATCTGAAGGCGGATCTTGCCCTTGGTCTCCTTGCCATACGACACGGTGCCGGTCATCTCGGCCAGCAGGCCCTTGTCCTTGGGCGAACGCGCCTCGAACAGCTCGGCCACCCGCGGCAGACCGCCGGTGATGTCGCGCGTCTTCTGGCCTTCGATCGGGATGCGGGCCAGCACTTCGCCGGGTCCCACGTCCAGTCCGTCGCGCACCTGGATCAGCGAGCCGACCGGGAAGCCGATCGTCACCGAATGGTCGGTGCC
>JBBKVW010000160.1:0-4250 GCA_037968655.1 Burkholderiaceae bacterium | reverse complement strand
ACATGCGCGCTGCGCGCCAGCACCATCTCGGGCTTGCGCACACCGCGCTGCGCGCGCGCCATGTCGCGATAGGTCTTGACCGCCAGCAGGCAGCTCTCGGTGCCACCCGAGGTGACGATACCGCAGACCTCGGGCGTGCCGTGGTGCAGGCTGGCGGTGATGGCGATGATGTCGTTCTCGAAGCGCTTGAGGCTCTTGAACGCGGTCGGGTTCAGGCCATTGCCCGACGCAAACTGCTGATAGGCCTGGCCCAGGAAGGTCTGGTGGGGCTCGTCCAGGTAGTACACCAGGCTCCACAGCCTGCCGTCCTTGTAGCGCGGGTCGTCAATGCCCATCTGGTCCAGTTGCGCCAGGATGTCCTGCGGCGCACGCCCCTGCATGGGAAGCGCCTGGGTCTGCGTTGTGGAGTCGGGCATGGGGTGGCCAATCTGCTGGCGCATGTTACGACAGGGGCGCGTGCAGACCATTGCCTTTGCGCTGCTGCTGCCCTTGCCTGCGCCTGTCTCGTCCAGGACGAGGCGGCCGCGCCAGCCTGTCGCACAATCGCGCGATGCAACAGATCCGTTCCCCCATGCAGGCGCAATTGGTGTCGTGCGAAATCAAGGCCGGTGACAGCGTCGACGTGGGTGCCGTGCTGCTGATCCTGGAGGCCATGAAGATGGAGCATGAGCTGCGCGCCAGTGTCGCCGGGCGCGTGGCCGAGTTGTATTGCCGCCCCGGTGACACGGTGCAGGAGGGGCAGGTCTTGCTGACGATTGCGCGCAGTGCGCCTGGGCTGCAAACCAATGCCTCTGCGATCGCCGCGCAAGCGCCGGTTGTCCCGCAAAGCGGTCGGACGGTTGCAACCACTGCGGCCAAGGCGACCAAGGCGACCACTGCGACAGACGCGTCGGCAGGCGCGCCGCCGCGCGGTGTCGATTCAGACCCGTCAGCGCAGAACATCGCCGCTGCACCGATCCGTCCCGATCTCCAACAGGTGATGGACCGCCACGCCCTGACCCAGGACGCCAGTCGACCCGCTGCCATGGACAAGCGCAGCGCATTGGGCCTGCGCAGTGCCCGCACCAACATCGCCGACCTGTGCGACGCCGGCTCCTTCATGGAATACGGCGCGCTGGCGGTGGCGGCCCAGCGCAGCCGGCGCAGCGACGAGGACCTGATGCGCAATACGCCGGCCGATGGCATGGTGACCGGCATTGGGCGCATCAACGGCGCGCTGTTCACGCCACAGCGCGCCAGCGCGGTAGTGCTGGCCTATGACGCGACCGTGCTGGCCGGAACCCAGGGCATGCGCAATCACCAGAAGACCGATCGCATGCTGGGCATCGCGCTGCAGAACAAGTTGCCTGTAGTGCTGTTTGCCGAAGGCGGGGGCGGTCGCCCGGGCGATGTCGACATGCCGGTCGTGGCCGGCCTGCATGTGGCCACCTTCGCCAGTTTCGCGCGGCTCAATGGCCGGGTGCCGGTGATCGGTGTCGTGGCCGGACGCTGCTTTGCCGGCAACGCTGCGCTGCTCGGTTGCTGCGATGTGATCATCGCCACGCGCGACAGCAACATCGGCATGGGTGGGCCAGCCATGGTCGAGGGCGGGGGCCTTGGCGTTTTCACGCCCGAACAGATCGGCCCGAGCGCGGTGCAGCATGCCAGTGGCGTGATCGACGTGCTGGTCGAGGACGAGGCGCAGGCAGTCAGCGCTGCGCGCCAGTACCTGGCCTTTTTCCAGGGGCCATTGGACCAATGGGCAGCGCCCGATGCGAATGCCCTGCGCGCCGTGGTTCCGCAAAACCGGCTGCGGGTCTATGACAGCCGGGCCGCGATGGCAGGTCTGGCCGATGTCGGCAGCCTGCTGGCGCTGCGCGGTGGCTTTGCTGCTGGCATCCATATTGCGCTGGGACGCATCGAAGGTCGCGCCGTTGGATTCATTGTCAACAACCCGATGCACCTGGGCGGCGCGATCGATGCCGATGCGGCCGACAAGGCGGCGCGTTTCATGCAGTTGTGCAATGCACATGGCCTGCCGATCGTGAGCCTGATCGACACGCCCGGCTTCATGGTCGGGCCGCAGGTCGAGGAACTGGCCCAGGTACGCCATGTCAGCCGCATGTTCATCGCGGCGGCGCATCTGCGCGTGCCGTTCATGAGCGTCGTGCTGCGCAAGGGCTACGGCCTGGGCGCGATGGCCATGGCCGCAGGAAGCTTGCACGCGCCCATGTGCACTGTCGCCTGGCCCAGCGGCGAATTCGGCGGCATGGGGCTGGAGGGCGCAGTGCGCCTGGGCTACCGCAAGGAACTCGGGGCGGTGCCAGAGGGCGCCGAGCGTGATGCGCTGTTCCGGCGTCTGGTCGCGGCGCAGTATGAACGGGGCAGCGCCCTGAATATGGCCGCCACGCTGGAGATCGATGCGGTGATCGATCCCGCGCACACGCGCGACTGGCTGGTGCGGGCGCTGGCCGCGAGCCGCATCGATGCGCCCGGCGGTCCTGCCATCGACAGCTGGTAAGGCGCGACGCGATCGCAGCGCGGCGACCGGTGATGTTGACTTGCAGCGGCCAGGGCGCAGAATCAGAACGTTCAATTGAGCAGGAGTTGTCATGGCAAGCGAACACGCCACCATCCTGATTCCCGATATCAGCGGCTACACCGAATTCGTCAGCAAGACCGAGCTGGACCACAGCTCGCATGTACTCAACCACCTGCTGGAGACCATCGTCGAATCAATCAGCGAGGACTATGTGGTCTCCGAGATCGAAGGCGACGCGGTGTTGCTGTACCGCAAGGGTGAGGCGCCGACCAAACGGGCACTGATCGACCAGTGCATCAAGACCTTCAGCGCCTTTCACCGCGAGATCCGCGGTATTGGCAGCACCAGTGTCTGCCAGTGCGGGGCTTGCCAGGGCGCTCCCGGGTTGACGCTCAAGTTCGTCGTGCACTACGGCAGCATCTCCGAGATCAAGGTGGCGCGCTTCGTCAAGGCATCCGGGCTGGACATGGTGATCGCGCACCGCCTGCTCAAGAACCGCATCGACGACCATGAATACCTGCTGCTGTCGCGCAGCTACCTGGACCATGTCTCAGATGGTGCCGACGCGCACGACCTGGGATGGACCTCGGCGATGGAGGAATATGCATCGATTGGCCCGGTCGGTTTCGACTTCGCGACGCTGGGCGCCGTGCGCGCGGCGCTGCCGCAGTTGCCGCGGGCCGGCGGCGATGTCGTGCACGACGACTCTGCCGGTGTGTCGATCGAGATCGACGCCGCTTTCATGGACGTGCTGGCCGTGCTGACCGACGGCAAGCGGCGCACCGATTTCGTCGAAGGCGTTCGCGCCGTCGAACAGGACCATGAAGTCGCGTTCATCGGCAGCAAACACACCTGCGTGTTCGATGATTTCACGGTCGAGCTCGAACCGATGCGCATCGACGTCGGCGAACAGCAGGCCGACTATTACGAATACAACCGCGTCGCGGCAATGAATGTGCGTTCCGTAGTCCATTCGCGGCTGACCGCGCTGGGCCCGACGCGCTGTCGCTACGAGGTGCATATCTATCCCGAACCCGGGCACGCGATCGCTGCGGCCACCCACGCCTTCCTTTTGCAGTCGTTCGAGCAGACGCAAAATAACCTCAAGCAGCTGATGGAGAGCGCACCGGTCGGATGAGCGCCGTTGGCGCGCCAGCGGGCTTGTCCGGGCGCGCGTGTCGCGCCAATTGCCCTGGTGTCAGCCCGGCCACGCCAGTCTGCCAGAATGTCCTTTTGCCCTACCGGAGACCACCATGCCAGGATTGCTGCCCCATGTAGACCCCAATGGTCTGCTCGAATATTCGGTGGTCTATACCGACCGTGCGCTCAACCACATGTCCGGCAGTTTCCAGGGCGTGATGAAGGACATCTCCGGTGTACTCAAGGAGGTCTACCACGCGCACAGCGCGGTCATCGTGCCCGGCAGCGGCACCTTCGGCATGGAAGCCGTGGCGCGCCAGTTCGCGCATGACCAGAAGGTGCTGGTGATCCGTAACGGCTGGTTCAGCTACCGCTGGAGCCAGATCTTCGACATGGGTCAGATTCCGTCCGAGGCCATCATCATGAAGGCACGCCGCGTCGGCGAGGGCAAACAGGCGCCGTTCGCGCCGGCTCCTATCGATGAGGTGGTGGCCCGCATCCAGGCCGACAAGCCGGCGCTGGTGTTCGCGCCGCATGTGGAAACCGCCAGCGGCATGCTGCTGCCCGACGACTATCTGCGCGCGGTGGC
>JBBKVW010000159.1:0-8221 GCA_037968655.1 Burkholderiaceae bacterium | reverse complement strand
GAACACGGTGCGCCGGCCTTGCTGATCGGCCATTCGCTGGGTGGCGCGGCGGTGCTGGCGGCGGCCGGGCAGATTGCCGATTGCCGCGCGCTGGCGACGATCGGCGCGCCATTCGATCCGGCCCATGTGGTGCACCAGTTGGGACAGGGCCTCGAGCAGATCAAGGCCGATGGCCAGGCGACGGTGCAATTGGCCGGCCGGCCGTTCACGGTGCGCCGCGCCTTCATCGACGACCTGGGCAGCCAGAAACAGACCGATCGCATTCATGGCCTGCGCCGGCCCTTGATGGTGCTGCATGCGCCACTGGACGCGACGGTGGACATCGCCAACGCCGGCCAGATATTCCAGGCCGCGCTGCATCCCAAGTCCTTCGTCGCGCTCGATGGCGCCGACCATTTGTTGAGCCGCCCGGATGACGCGCAGTTCGCGGCCGATGTGATCGCGGCATGGGCACAGCGCTATCTGATCGCTGTCGACGATGCGCAAGCTGCAGCGACACCGGCGTCGACAACGGACGCCGACAAGCAACTACCCGCCGGTGCTGTTGAAGTGGTCGAGCGGGGTACCGGCGCCTTCACTGTCGACGTGCGCGCTGGCCGCCATCGATGGATCAGCGACGAGCCCGTCAGTGTGGGCGGCGACGACCTGGGGCCGGGGCCGTATGAACTGCTCAGCGCGGCGCTCGGTGCCTGCACCGCAATGACCTTGCGCATGGTCGCACGCCAGAAGAAATGGCCGTTGGACAAGGTGGCGGTCACGCTGATGCACAGCAAGATACACGCCAGCGACTGCGCCGAATGCGAGACCAAAGAGGGCAAGATAGACCGCATCGCGCGCAGCATCACGCTCAGTGGCGCGCTGGATGCAGAGCAGCGCCAGCGCCTGCTGGAAATCGCCGACAAGTGCCCGGTGCATCGGACATTGCATTCCGAGGTGCAGGTGCAAACGCAGCTGGTTGAGGCTGGTGCGGCGTAGACGATGTCGATGGGCGAGGTTCAGACGACAGGCGTGCGAACGACCGCTTGGCTGCACGCGCAGCGCCCGGCTTGCTGCAATGCAAGACCGGGACGATGGCGCCATCCATTGCGTCGACCGTTGCTATGGCCACGCGTTTGACTCGTTCGACCCAAGTCCGGATACTGCAGGCCTTACAACGACCAAGAGGAGAACTCCACCATGAATCCCGATCTGACATGGCTGATCTGGACCGTCGCATTGACGGTAATACAAGTCATTTTGGCTACCAGCGGCGCAACTTTGCAACTGGGCCTGTCCCGCCTGGCCGGCAATCGCGATGACCTGCCCGCACTGACCGGCTGGGTCGGGCGCATGCAACGCGCGCACCGCAACATGCTCGAAAGCCTGCCGCTGTTTGCGGTGCTGGTTCTGGTGGCGGTGGTTGCCGGCAAGACCAATGCGACGACGCTGATGGGCGCGCAGATATTTTTCTGGGCGCGCTTGGTCTATGTGTTCGTCTATGGCGCCGGCATCGCCTGGCTGCGCACCGGCGTCTGGACCGTGTCTGTCATCGGCCTGGTGATGATCTTCAGCCAGTTGGTGTGAGCGCAGGCGCTGCGCTGCAGCGGCGTTTGGCGGTGGCCAGTGCTGGCCCCGCCCCTTGTGCAACGCGCGACCTGGCCGCGCGTCGCGCCGGCTCAGGTGATGGCCTGCCGCCTGCCGTGCAGGCCCCGCTTCTCGAACACGTGGCTCAGGTGCTTCTTCACCGTGTTGACGCTGATGCCGAGTTGATCCCCAATCTGGGTGTTCGTCAGGCCGCGGCGCATCAATAGGTACACATCGGTTTCGCGTTGGGTCAGCGACACCGGCGCATCGGTTGTGCGCCGGGTCAGCGACACACCCGCCGCGTTCGTCATGCCGGCGTACGCTGTGCGCTGCGGCCCGCGACCGTTGTCCAGTGCGTGGCGGTACAGGGTCTGCATCACGGAGCGCGGGAACCACAGCTCACCCGCCAGCACCGCGTCGAGCACACGCCCCAGGCGTCCAAACTGGGACCAGACCAGGCTGCCGTCAAACTGCGCCAACAAGGCGGCATCCTGCATGGCGTCTGCCTGGGGCCAGCCCAGCAACAGGGAAGTGTCGGGCAGCCGACAACGCAAGTCGTGCAGCATGTCCACCGCGCCGGGCTGCTCGAGCACCGCGATGTCCAGCAGGATTGCCCGCAACGGCGAGGTTCCGGCAATGGAAAGGAGCCGTGTGACCTTGGCCGGAGTCACGACCTCGGGCGTTACGTGATACAGAACATGCGCGTGCCGCTCCGATGCGACGTCCGAGGCCGGAAGTGCGATTTTTCCGCTTAGCGCGCTTCGCGCGCTTATCACCACCTGGACGTGATACGTCTTGGGCGAGGCCACAGCCTTTGTTGCGGCTCCTGCTCTTGCGGCCGGAACCGCTGTCGGCACCAGCTGAAACGGCCAAGTCCACCCGCCGTGCGCTGACGCCTCCCGATCGGGCGCATCGGCCCACTTGACGGGAACTATCACGAGAACGCCTCTTTTCGCCACGAATGGAGAGGCCCGCAGTACCGCCGAAGCCGGCCAATGCCGGTGGAGGGAAGGCGAATCCGTTCAGGGCAGGGCGGTTCAGGACCCCCCACTGTCTGATGCCTGCAATCGCATGCGGATGAGGGCGTGGCACGCGCGATGCGTCGCAACTGCAACGCACTGGCTGTGGGCAGTGCTGATCGCCCGCATCCACGAGGCTTTTGCGCTGGTGTGCGTCGTGTGTGGCGGCAACATGCGCCTGATCGCGTTCACCACCGAGGGGGTGCAGATCAGGCAGGTCCCGGAGCACATCGGTGTGGACGCTCTGGCCCCGCGCCTCGCCCCGGCACGCGGGCCGCCGCTGCGATATCCGGGCGCGGGCGGCTGGATTTCCTGTCTTCGAACGGATGGGCAGGCGCCTTTCGCAGTATGCTGCGCGTGCCGGAGCATGGCGGTAATCGTTGGCGAGAGGTACCTTGATATGACCGTTCGAAAGCGTGTGTCTTCCGAGTGCTTCTGCCTCTGGCGCGCCGTCGTGCTGGCGCTGGTATTGGGCCTGCCCATGGCCGCGTTCGCGGCCCCCGTGGCCATGGTGACCGACATCGAAGGCACGGCCACGATCACGCTGGCTGGCAAGACGCAGGACGCGACCATACTGACAGTAATAGAGGCCGGTTCGCAGTTGCAATTGCGCGCCGGCGCGACGCTGACCACGTTGTATCTGGGGGCCGGCAACGAATTCGTGTTCAAGGGTCCGGCGCTTGTCACGATTCGCGCGTCGGGGCCCGAGGTGCTCAGCGGCGACAACCCGCAGACGCGGTCCCCGACTGTCGGCAAGGCCGTGCGAATCAAGCCTGCCGGGCTGACTCAGGCGGCGGTGGTGATGCGCAGCCTGTCGGACAACCGGCGCATACGGATGTTGAATTTCGATGCAACACTGATTCTGGACCGCGTCGCCGAGTTCCGATGGCAAGGCCTTGCGGAGGAAATGACCTACCTGTTTGAACTGGCAGACGATACCGGCCGGATGCTGCACCGGGGCACGGCCCCATCGAGCGCCTACACGCTCCCGCCAGAACTGCCGCTGCAGGACGGTGCGTCCTACCGCTGGACGGTCTCCACTAGTCCGTCCCGCGCACGCCAGACCTCGACGGTTGGGAATTTCCAGATGGCTACGGCTGGTTTGCGCGACCAGGTCAATGCCATGCGTCCCGATGCCATGGCGCCCGTCTCCGAAAACGTGGCATATGCTGCATGGCTGGAACAGGTTGATCTCAAGGACGAGGCGCGCAAGGTCTGGCGCGCGCTGGCGGCAGAGCGGCCGGCCGAGATGTTGTTCAGGAAGTTGGCGCAATAGGAACGGGCATGCCGCGGCGTCGGGCGCGTTCGAGCGGCACGGCTTCATGTCGATGCAGAACCGCCGACCGACTGGTAGCCGAAAATCTCTACCGCGGAATGCCCCTTGATGGCGTGCAGACCAAGAGCCACGAACCCGCCGGCATCGGGCAGCCGATCGATGACCGCACGTGAGACCACCAGGTGGTAGCCGACCTCCTTGGTGACGCCTTCCAGGCGTGACGCGACGTTGGTGACATCTCCGATTACGCTGTATTCATGGCGCGACGACGCGCCAATGTGGCCGGCAACGCCAATGCCGGCATGCAGGCCGATACCGATCTGGACCGGCGCCTCGCCAGCACCGGCGAACTCGGCGTTCATGCGCCCGACCTCGTCAAGCATCCGCTGCGCTGCGGCGACGGCCGCGGCGCAGGGTTCCTGCATCGGCTTGGGCGCACCAAACACCGCCATGATGCCGTCGCCCATGAAACCGATGACGGTTCCGCCATGGGCATGGATCAGCGGCACGATACGGTCGAAATAGCGATTCAGGAAAGCAATCGTCTGTTGTGGCGTCATGGTTTCGCTGCGTGTCGCGTAACCCCGGATATCGGAGAACAACACGCTGGCAAATCTTTGCTCCCCACCCAGTGCCGGAACGATCTTGTCGGCCAGGATCTCCTGCATCACGTCCGGGCTGACATAACCGGCAAACACGCGCCGCATCTGCATTCGTTCGCGCAGGTGGTGCAGGGTCTCGACCAGTTGCCGGGCCCCCATCGCACATGCCGCGGTTACGAGCGCCGGCACGACCGGCGCCGCGATACCCTGGCCCAGCGCCCAGGTCGACAACACCAGGCACGCCGTCGCCAGCACGGCGAAGGCGAGCAAGGCAAAGCGCCCGCGCACCTTCCAGAACCATGCGCCTGCCGCCAGCAGTGCCAATAGCGGCGCGACCCATGCCGCTGCCGGCTGCACCAGGCCGCCAGCGAGCAGGTTGCGCAGGATCTGCGCGTGCCGCACCACGCCAGGCGCGAGGTGGTTGTCGCTGTCCCAGGCCGCAAGCGCAACCGGCGATGGGTGGCGGTCTTCGTACTTCAACACGCTGCCGAGCAACACCACCTTTCCCGCGAACGCCTGGCGTAACGCATCCGAGTCGCCGGCGTCGTGCCACGTCAACACCTGCTGCAGCGGGATGAACCCAAATGCCTGGCCGTATGCGAAATCGATCAGCCCCGCGTTGACGGGCATACCCAGGCGGCGCGCCAGCTGTCCCGCAAACGTGTCGACAGTGCTCCCATCCTGCGCCAGGTTTTCGTGAAACCGACGCACAACGCCGTCCGGATCGGACGGCAACACGGCATGGCCCCAGGCTCCGGTGCCGGCGGCAGCGCGCAACGGCGCATGGATGGTCCGGGTCGCACCGGATGGATCCAGGGTCAGCGCCAACACCAGGGGCGCGGCGCGGCGCGCCAGAACAATGCCGCCAATCAGCGCGCGGTCGTTGCCCGGCATCACTGCATCGAAGCTGCGGTCCGGCAACACCACGTCCAGACCGATTGCCGCCGGCTGCGCGCTTGCCATCGCCTGCAGAAAACGGCCCAGATGCACATGCCAGAGCGCGAGTGGCTCTGGCAAGGCGGCGATCGTGGTCTCGTCGAAACCGACTATCACCACATCGGGAGCCGCGGGCCGCAATCCATGGAGACGCAAGAAGCGAAACTGGGCGTCGGTCAGATGCGCCTGCCAGCCGCCGAGCCAGGGCGTCAGGCTCGACGACAACGCCAGCAGCAGAAAAATCAAGGCGCCGCCGGAACGCATCATGCGGTAAAGTCTATCGCACGCGAACCAAGCCGTTGCCACAGGTTTGGCCACTCGCAGTTGATGCAACCGGTTCCGCGGTGCCGCAAGACAAGGGCACACTGCGGACGCAGGCATCGGCAACACAACTTGCGTGGTCCGCCCCGGTCGGCCGCAGCGGCGAAAGCCAGAGGCATGAGATGCAGATTGCGCAACATGTTCGCCGGGCGCTGGCCCTCACGGCGGTCGCCATGGGTGGTCTTCTCATGTCGGTCCAGGCTCAGGCACCTGGGGACCTGCGCGTCGCGCTGGTCATCGGCAACGCCGCCTACTCCGCGGCCCCGCTGGCCAACCCCACAAACGATGCGCGAGCCATGGGGGACACATTGCGCGGCTTGGGTTTTACCGTCGTCGAGGTTCGCGACGCCGGGCGCCAGCAGATGCTGGACGCGATCCAGCGTACGGGCGAGTTGCTTGCCGGCAAACGCGGCATCGGCATGTTGTTCTACGCCGGCCATGGATTGCAACTGGACTGGCGCAACTACATGGTACCGGTCGATGCCAATCTGATCAGGAGCGCAGACATACCCGAAGGGGCGGTGGACGTGAACCTGGTGCTCGACACCTTCAAGCGCGCCGGCAACCGCATGAACATCCTGGTGCTGGACGCCTGTCGCGACAATCCTTATGCCGACGCCGCTTCGGGCAAGGGCCTGTCGCCCGTCGATGCGCCCACCGGCACATTCCTGGCCTATGCGACTGCCCCGGGCAACGTGGCGGAAGATGGCGATCCGGCGCAGGGCAATGGCCTGTACACCCGGTTCCTGCTCGACGAGATCAAGAAGCCGGTATCCAGAATCGAAGATGTCTTCAAACGCGTGCGCTTGCAGGTGCGGCAATCCAGCCGGGGCCGGCAGATTCCGTGGGAATCGACCAGCCTGGAGGACGACTTCTACTTCAATACAGGCAAGGTGGTGTCCCTGGCCACGCCCGACCCGAATTCGCGCGAGGCTGCGTTCCTGATCGAGAAGGCCGAATGGGACAAGATCAGCAGCAGCACCCGCGCGGAAGATTTTTATGCCTACTTGCAAAAGTTTCCCAGCGGGTTGATCAGCGAACAGGCGCAGGCCCAGCTCGACCGTCTGGACAAGGCGCGGATCGCGGCGCAGGCCGGTCGCGCCGGCGAAAAGCAGGTCACGGCCTCTGCCCGGCTGCAGGCCGGCGACAGTTATGAGTTCGTGTTCTCGGATGGCCTCACCGGTTTGGTCAAGCGCACCGCCGTGGTACAGCTCAAGGGCGTGCCCGGCAACGCACTGTTGGGCCGGGCGACCGGTATTGCCCCTATCCGGGTGACACCGGAAGGCTTCGTGCTGCAGGACGAATATGGAAAGTACGATCCGCCATGGCCCTTGACGCCGGGTGGCGAATTCCAGGTCGGCAAGAAATGGAGCGGGCGGTCCATCTTCACGCCACGCCATGCGGACACCATCAAGATCGGGCGCGGGGCGGCCTTCAAGTCGGACAACGCGAGCATAAGCTGGGTAGATATCAACGCCCGCATCAGCGCCCGCGAATCGGTGACCGTGCCGTTGGGTACTTTCCAGGCCTATCGCGTCGACTATGTGTTTATGTTCCAGAACGGAGGACGGATCAAGTCGACGTTCTGGTACCAGCCGGACCTGGGTTTCGCCCTCAAGATGGTGCGCGAAGTCCGAAGCAACAACACTCCCGACATCTTGATCCGGGAGATGACGGCCTTCAAGCGCAGTGCGGACTGATCAGCAGGGTTCGGTGCGGCGCCGCCGCATCGGGTGCCAGCGCCGGTCCGACCTTGGTCGACAAGACGAATTTGGCGCGTGGCATTTGTCCGCAGGGCCCGGCCCATCGGCTGTTCACCCAGACCGTTGCCGAAGTGCGGCGCGGTGTCGAAGGTGCGGCAAACCGGGTCCCAAGCCGCCTGCACCGTTTCCAGCGCCTGCGCACCGCCGATGGCTGTCAGCACATTGCCCAGTTCCGCGCCACCAAGGCCCGGACGCACACCGTCGGCGCAGGGAGCAAAAGTCCATCTCGGAATCAGGCTACAGGCCGCGCCAGCCGCCGAACGCCGTGATCGAATTCATCGCCGTGCGTGCCGTTGGATGGCTGTGGCGGGTGTGGGGCCTGGTGCTCGGCGTGCCAATCCTGCTGATGGTCAATGCCATGTGCGACCGGGTCGATGACCGCAAGTCGATGGGCGCAATGCGCGGGGCCTGACAAGCCTGCCGCAGTTTGCGGCGGCTTGCGCGCCGGCGATCAAAGCCAGTATTCCCAGGCGCGTGCAAACAATTCCTTGGCGCGCACGTCCAGGCCACGGCGCTGCCAGGTCTCGAGCGTGATGGCGTCCGACGCAGCAAGGTCCCGGTCGAACATGGCCTGCAACTGGCGGCCGAACTGCGCGCCGAGCACCACGGCATCGAGCTCGTGGTTGTGCAGGAAGCTGCGCCAGTCGAGATTGGTCGAGCCGATCGTGGCCCAGACGCCGTCGATCAAGGCGGTCTTCGAATGCAGGATCACGCCCTGGCGCTCGAAGATCTTCACCCCGG
>JBBKVW010000158.1:0-9281 GCA_037968655.1 Burkholderiaceae bacterium | reverse complement strand
GTCTGGCGCCGCTGCTGCACTGCCAGCGCTGCTTCGCGCTGCGCCTGCTCCAGCGCCCGGGCGCGTGCCTGCGCATCGATCTGCTGCTTCATCTGGCGCAAATCGGCCAGCGCGCGCGCGCCCTTCATATCAGCCCCCGCTCGGCCATCGACAAGGACAGGCCCGGCGCGACGATGACGTGGTCCAGCACCCGCACGTCGATCAGCGCCAGCGCCGAGCGAATGGTCTGGGTCAGCGCCTCGTCGGCGCGCGAGGGCTGCACCGAGCCGCTGGGGTGGTTGTGCGCCAGCACGACGGCGGCGCACTGGTGGTGCAGGGCGCGTAGCACGACCTCGCGCGGATAGACGCTGGTCTGGGTCAGCGTGCCGCGAAACAGCTCTTCCATCGCCAGCAATCGGTTTTGAACATCGAGGAAGATTACCGCAAATACCTCATGCGAGCGTGCCGCAAGGTGCAGCTGCAGGTAGTCCTTGACGGCGCCGGGCGAGGCGAACGCGGAGCGCTGGCGCAGTTGTTGCGCCAGCGCTCGGCGGGCCAGTTCCAGCACGGCCAACAGTTCGGCCCTTTTTGCAGGGCCCAGGCCCTTGATGCCGACAAGGTCGGCCGGGCTGGCATGCAGCAGGCCGGCGATGCCGTCAAAGCCAGGCTGGCCATCGCCATTGGCCTTGCGCTGCAGTAGTTCGTCGGCCATCTGCAGCACGCCCTTGCCACGGATGCCGGTGCGCAGCAACAGGGCCAGCAGTTCGGCGTCGCTCAATGCGGCGGCGCCGCGTGCCAGCAGCTTCTCGCGCGGTCGGGTTTCGGGTGGAAGTTGCTTGAGCGGCATGGTTGTTGGCGCGGCTTCCTGTCCTGTTTGCAATGCTTGTTGTTGCGCCAACGAGCCCTGGGTCGAGCGGTCCGCCGGCAAGCCATTTCTGCAATGCCGGTCGATGCGCAAGGAGTGCCTACTGGATGGATTATTCAAGTGCGGCGGCAAGCTGGCGTTGCATCGCATGCATCTTATTGATGAGAAATCCGTATGCATCGGCGGCGCCGCGCTTGCCGGCTCGGGCTTGCGCACGCGCACCTGCATGGCTGGTGCGTCGATTGCGGCGACTTCCGGACTCTGAAGCGCGGCTACAGTTGGTGGCCATGCCGTCCATCGAGTCGCCCGCGCTGCTGTTGGTGTTGACCGGGTCCTTGCTCGGCCTGACGTTTCCGCTGGGCAAGTTGGCCAGTCAGGCCCTGATTTCGCCCGTCGTCTGGGCCTGGCTGCTGTCGTTTGGCGCCGGCATCTGCCTGCTGCTGCTACGGTGGATATCCGGCCGAGGCATCGGGTTGCGCCCGGCATTCCTGCGCTTTTACTTTCTGTCCGCGCTGGTGTCGCTGGTGTTGCCCAATCTGTTGATATTCAGCGTCATCCCCAGGCTCGGCTCCGGCTTCACCGGCATTTTATTCACCTTGTCGCCGCTGTTCACCTTGGGGCTGTCGATGGCGTGGCGCGTGCGCATACCCAGCCGCATCGGCCTGCTCGGAATCGCGATCGGATTTGCTGGCGCATTGCTCGTGAGCATCAGTCGAGGCGAAGTCGCGCAACCGGCCGGCCTGCTCTGGTTGTTGGCGGGCCTGTGTATTCCGGTCAGCCTGGCAGTCGGCAATATTTACCGCACGTTGGCGTGGCCGAATGGCGCGCAGCCGATGGAGTTGGCAATTGGCAGCAACCTGGCGGCTGCCGCGGTGTTGCTGCTCGTGCTCTTGTTCACCGGGCAGATTTCGGCCTTGTCTGCCTTGGGCACGGTGCCGCTGTTGGCAGTGGCGCAGGTCGTCGGGTCCACGGCCATGTTCAGCCTGTTTTTCCGGCTCCAGCAAGTAGGAGGGCCGACTTATCTGAGCCAGATCGGCTATATCGGGGCCGCCATCGCCCTGGTTGCCGGAACCTGGCTGCTGGACGAGCGCTATGCATGGAACACCTGGTTCGGTGCCCTGGTCATCCTGGTGGGGATCATCCTGGGTGTTGTCGCCCAGCGGCGGCCTGATGACGTGCCGGCGCAAGTGGCCGCCTGGCCATTAGCGGCCAAAGCGGCCGAAGCACGATCGCAGCGTGACGCGCCCTGAGCGGGCCGGCTTCCTACAATGCAGTGGTTTGCATCCGACACCATGATGACTGTTCCACCCTCTGTCGAACCCGACTCCTTCCTGACCCTGCATTACCGGCTGGCCGGTCCGCATGGCGACATCATCAGCACCTTCGACGGCAAGCCGGCCACCCTGTCCCTGGGTTCCGGCGCCCTGTCGCCTGCGGTCGAAAAGTGCCTGTTGGGAATGCAGGAAGGCAGCCGGGCTACATACGAATTGCCCGCCGGCGCGGCATATGGCGAGCATCGTCCCGAGATGCGGCAATGGGTGGCGCGCAGTTTGCTGCAGCAACTGGGCGACCCGGCTGAGCGCTACCAGGTTGGCGATGTGGTCCAGTTTCCCACCCCCGATGGCCAGGGCAGCTATGCCGGTGCGGTGCTGGAGGTCGGTGACGCGGAGCGGGGACAGGGGGTGTTGTTTGACTTCAACCATCCGCTGGCCGGCCAGCCGGTGGTTTTTGAAGTGCAGTTGATCGGAGTCCTGTGAATACTATTGCGTCCCTGGATGAAATCGTCCTCGCCGAACCCAGGGGTTTTTGCGCTGGCGTCGACCGCGCGATCGAGATTGTCGAACGCGCATTGCGCAAGTTTGGTGCGCCGATCTATGTGCGCCATGAAATCGTGCACAACACCTATGTCGTGGACGACCTCAAGGCCAAGGGCGCGATCTTCATCGAGGACCTGGACGACGTGCCGCCGGGCGCAACCCTTGTGTTTTCTGCCCACGGTGTGAGCCGTGCCGTGCAGCAGGAGGCGCGCCGGCGTGGCTTCCAGATTTTTGATGCCACCTGCCCGCTGGTGACCAAGGTCCACGTCGAAGTGGCCAAACTGCACAAGGAGGGCTACGAATTCATCATGATCGGCCACAAGGGTCACCCCGAGGTCGAGGGCACGATGGGCCAGCTGGACTCCGGCATTCATCTGGTCGAGGATGTGGCCGACGTGGCCCGGGTGTCTCCGTCGCAGTCGGTCAAGCTGGCGGTGGTCACACAGACGACGCTCAGCGTCGACGATGCGGGCGAGATTGCGGCCGCTGTCAAGGCGCGCTTTCCGCAGGTCCGCGAACCCAAGCAGCAGGACATCTGTTATGCGACCCAGAACCGGCAGGATGCAGTCAAGCTGCTCAGCCCCCAGGTTGACATCGTGATCGTCGTGGGCAGCCCGACCAGTTCGAACAGCAACCGTCTGCGCGAAGTGGCGCGCAAGCTGGGGACGCAAAGCTACATGATCGACAGCGCCGAGGAAATGCAGGCAGGCTGGTTCGAGGGTTGCAAACGGGTCGGCCTGACTGCCGGGGCCTCGGCGCCCGAGATACTGGTGCGTCAGGTGATGGATCGCCTCAAATCGATGGGAGCGGTGTCGGTGCGCCGTCTCGACGGCATCGCCGAGACCACCAAGTTTCCGCTGCCTAAAGGGCTCAAGATCTAGTTTCCGGATATCGGGCTCGGTCCGACGAATGGATAGCAGGGCCATTGCGCCTCACTAAAATGGCGCCATGCTAGACATCAATCTCCTGCGCAAAGACCTCGACTGGGCGGTTTCCCGGCTGCAGACGCGCAAAAATCCACAGCCCTTCCTCGATGTGGTTCGGTTCCGCGAGCTGGAATCGGAGCGCAAGAGCATCCAGACCCGAACCGAGGAACTCCAGGCCCGGCGCAACAGCCAAAGCAAACGGATCGGCCAGCTCAAATCCAGGGGCGGTGAGGCGCAAGGCGAGGTAGACGCTGCAATGGCCGACGTTGCGTCGATCAAGGACGAGCTTGACGCATCGGCGGCGCGGCTTGAACTGATCCAGGCCGATCTGCAAACTGTGCTACTGGCAGTGCCCAACCTGCCGCATGACAGCGCTCCGGTCGGCGCCAGCGAGCAGGACAACCAGCTGCTGCGCAGCTGGGGCACGCCGCGCACGATGGCGTTTGCCATCAAGGACCATGTCGATGTCGGCACCCCCCTGGGGCTCGATTTCGACCTGGGCGTGAAGTTGACCGGCGCCCGATTCACCGTCCTCAAAGGACCGATCGCGCGGCTGCATCGCGCCCTGGCGCAGTTCATGCTCGATGTGCAAACGCGGGAGCATGGCTATACCGAGTGCTACACCCCCTACATCGTCAATGCCGACAGCCTGCGTGGCACCGGCCAGTTGCCAAAATTCGAGGCCGACCTGTTTGCTGCCAACAAAGGCGGACAGGAAGCCGAGGATAGCCCTGACACGAACGCGCTATACCTGATTCCCACCAGCGAAGTGCCGCTGACCAACTTCGTGCGCGATGTGACCTTGCCGCTTTCTGCGCTGCCAGTGCGCCTGACGGCCCATACACCGTGTTTTCGCTCTGAAGCAGGCAGCTACGGGCGTGACACCCGCGGCATGATCCGCCAGCACCAGTTCGACAAGGTGGAGATGGTGCAGATCGTGCATCCGGACACCAGTTACCAGGCACTGGAGGACATGACCGGTCATGCCGAAGCCATACTGCAACGCCTGAATTTGCCCTACCGCGTGATGGCGCTGTGCACGGGTGACATGGGGCCGAGCTCGGCGCGCACCCATGACCTGGAAGTCTGGCTGCCGGCGCAAAACACCTACCGCGAGATCAGCTCGGTTTCCAACTGCGAGTCGTTCCAGGCGCGACGCCTGCAGGCCAGGTTCAAGAATGCCCAGGGTAAGAACGAATTCGTGCACACACTGAACGGTTCAGGTCTAGCAGTAGGTCGGGCCCTTGTCGCCGTACTGGAAAACTACCAGAACGAGGACGGGTCTGTGACAGTGCCCGAGGTGTTGCGGCCTTATATGGGCGGGCAGGAAACGATCACCGCCTGAGTCGGTCCGCATTGACTGGCCCGCAACTACCAGAGCCCGCGTTGAACGGGTTGCCAATCACGACAGGCCGCATTGCAGCTTGTCGATTTGTTTGACCACCAGGCCAGGATCTGTCCACAGGAAGAAGTGGTCCTTGCCCGGCAGGCGTTCAACCCGCATCCAGTCTTTCGGCCAGCGCTGTTCGAGGTAGTCGGCAGTGCGCGGGTCGACCAGCGGATCCTGGTCGCCCTGCATGGCGATGATGGGGCGCTTCAACTGGCCCAATGCCGCATCGAGCCGCTCAAGTTCGTGCCGCAGCACCATCATCTCTCGGTTGGAGCGGCTCATGGCCGGCGACAGCAGCTGGCGCGCCAGCCAGTTGTCGGCAAGATGGTTGTACCAGCGTGGCGCCTCCAGCTCAGGCGCCATCGAGCCGGCCAACATCACGGCGCCACAGACTTTCTGCGGATGATCGATCGCCATCCAGGCGATCAGCGGCCCACCCAGTGAATGACCGACCAGCACGGCCGGTGGCCCGGGCGGAATCAGGTCTGCCAGCAGCGCGGCCTGCCGCCGCAAGTCGAGCATCACGCCGGCGGAAACGGAGCGACCAAATCCAGGCCTGTCCATCGCAATGCGGGGACCAAACTTGTTCAATGCCGGCGTGTCCAGAAACCGCGCCCACGCGGTCCAGCCCCCGGGCGAGCCGTGCACAAAAATGATGGGTGTTTTTCCGTCGCCCGGCATGCTTGCCAGGCCCAGATCCAGTCCCTGGATAAGCACTGTGTCCAGCACGGGGCGGCTGTTCTCTAGCGGATACAACTGCTCGAGCGATCCGCGCGGCCAGGGCGGATTGGTGCATGCCGCCAACTGCAGCAGCGATGTCAAGAGCAGGGCCCAGCGCAAGCGCATGATGATCCAGTAACGAATGCGGTTGGCAATGGTGGAGCTGTAATCACGCGGTCTCCGGTGGGGCAGGATGGGGCGCAGCCATGGTTGCATACCTGCTTAAGCATGGGCAATCAGGAACCTGCCTCCAAGGAACAGGCAATGCGGCAGCTTGCAGCTATTCTAGGCAGGCGTGGGCCATAGTGTGGCGCGCGCGATTGCCAGGCTTGGTGTCCGCATCCGATAAACACAAGGCCACATTTTGACGCAAGGGCGTGCGTCGGCCGGGGCGGCATCTAGCCTTGCCACGCGGGCACATAGCGATTGGCGCTGGCGCACAATGATGAAAGGGACTGCCGCCCAGGGCGTCATTGCCGCAGTGGCCTTACGCGCTGCATGGTGCGCAGCCGCAACGGTTTTGGACGGCATGGTTTTGCCGTCCCGGGTGTCCCGCAAGTCAGGAGAACGGTGTGAACAAGACTGGCGTAACAGCAAGTCCGGTAGTGCCGGGCCAATTTTTTGTGTTTGTAGAGCGCCTGGTGCAAGAGCAGTACCAGACCCTGGTGATCGAGGCCGAGTCCGAACAGCAGGCGCGCGAGAAGGCGTTGACCCAGTTTTTTTCCGGTTCGGTCGCCTACATGAGTTCCGCGCAGGTCGAGGCCCCAACGGCCCGTGTGCGACCGGTGCGTGAAAAACATCTGCGCAAAATCGCAGGCCGCGATCAGGCGTTTGACGGTGAGTCAGACTTTCGTACATCGGCTCGCTTTACCGGTTCTGACGAAGAGCAATTGACGCCGACGCTGCAGTATCCGGGCACCCAACCGGCGCCGATCACAGCGGTGCAGGCAAGGCTGATGTGTCAGAACTTTGACGCCAGCGGGCATTCGAACCACAGTGGCAAGGGGTCGACCCTTTGGGTGATTCTGGAACACTGCGCCGAAGCCGACATCGCGTACAACCTGCGCGCGGTGCCTGGCATTGGGTATTACGTGGAGCGGGCCAAGCCCGTCGACGATGGTCTGGCCCTGCGCATGTCGGTCGAGACCGGATACGGTCCGATGCGCGATTGATTTGCATTGGGCAATTGGCTGGGTGAAAGCATCGCCAGGCCGGCCGCGCAGATTCCCGGTTGATGGATCGGCCATTGACTGTCGATGCGACAATCCAAGGCTAGCTTGCGCATAGACCCCCATGTCCCCTTTGGTTTCTGAAATATCCGTGGTTGTGCCGGTGCACAACGAGTCGGGCAACGTTGTGTCGCTACTGGACGAAATACAGGATGCGTTGACGGGCGTTGTCAGGTTCGAGGCAGTGTTCGTCGATGACCTGTCCACCGACGACACGGTCGACGTCTTGTTGCAATACGCGCGATCGCACGCCTGGCTGGTGGTGGTACAGCATCGCAACAACTGCGGCCAAAGCACGGCGGTTCGCACTGGCGTGCGCATGGCCGAGGCGCCGGTGATTGCAACGCTCGATGGCGACGGGCAAAACCACCCGGCGGATATCCCGCCGATGCTGGCGCGTTGGCGTGAACTGCAGCAGGGCGCGGGCAAGGGACCGGTGCTGATTGCCGGCTGGCGGGCCAAGCGCCTGGACACCTGGCTGCGCCGCCTGTCGTCGCGCGTCGCCAATGGTGTGCGCAGTCGCCTGCTCGGTGACGCAACGCCCGACACCGGTTGCGGTTTGAAACTTTTCGCGCGCAACGATTTTCTCGACTTGCCCTATTTCGATCATATGCACCGCTTCCTGCCGGCCCTGTTTCGACGTGCCGGCGGCACGGTGGAGTCGGTTCGGGTGTCGCATCGGGCACGGGAACACGGGCAATCGCACTACGGTATCGGCAACCGCCTGTGGGTGGGACTGGTCGACATTGTGGGCGTGATGTGGCTGCAGCGGCGGGCCCGTGTCGCGCAGGCTCAAAGACTAAACGCAAAGGACTGATGATGGAAATTGACAAAACCTGGCTGGCGATCGGCTTGATTGGACAGGCGCTGTTTTCGGCGCGCTTCGTGGTGCAGTGGTTGTACAGCGAGAAGGTCAAAAGGAGCGTGATCCCGACCGCATTCTGGTATTTCAGCGTCGGCGGTGGCGCCACCTTGCTCGCCTACGCGATCCATCGACAGGATCCGGTTTTCATCATTGGCCAAGGTGCGGGCCTGTTCGTCTATTTCCGTAACCTGCAGTTCCTGTGGCGCGATCGCGGTGCCCGCACGCCGGACTGATCTTGGTGCGAGCCGCAGCGTCTTGAACACCGCCGATTCTTCGGCCTCTGCCACGCTCGATCGCCGCCTGTTCTGGTGGCTGATGCTGGCCGCACTGGTGGTTCTGGGGGCGGGCATCGGCATGCGCGATCCCTGGCCCTCGGACGAGCCACGCTTTACGCTGGTCGCCAAGCAGATGGTGGAGTCGGGGGACTGGTTGTTTCCGCATCGCGGCACCGAACTGTATTCCGACAAGCCGCCAATGCTGATGTGGATGGAGGCAGCGGCATTCCAGTTGGTGGGCAACTGGCGCGTTGCCTTCCTGCTCCCGTCCCTGCTGGCCGGCATGGTGACCCTGCTGCTGACCTGGGACCTGGGCCGCCGCCTGTGGAGTCCGCGCGTAGGGCTTTTCGCCGCGGCTGCCGTACTCGTGTCGTTCCAGTTTGTCTACCAGGTCAAGCGCGCCCAGATTGATCCCTTGGTGATGATGTGGATCACCTTGGCTAACTGGGGCTTGCTGCTGCATTTGCTCAAGGGGCCGCACTGGCGCGCCTATTGGCTCGGTTGCTTTGCCGCCGGCCTGGGCGTGATTACCAAGGGCGTTGGCGTGCTGGCGCTGTTGATGCTGGTGCCCTATCTATTTGCGCGCAGCCGTGGCTGGCATGGCGTTAACCGCGTGCCGGGTTCGGCCATACGTTGGGCGGGCGGCGCCCTGACCTTCCTGGCCGCGATCGCGCTCTGGCTGGTGCCCATGCTGATCGTGGCACAGTCGCGTGGCTCTGCGGAGTACGCCGCATACGTCAACGACATCTTGCTGCAGCAAACTGCCAAACGCTACGGCGGCTCGGTTGGCGGCCATGCCCAGCCGTTCTGGTACTACCTGCCAGTGCTGGTGCTGCATTTCTTTCCCCTTTCATTGGCCTACCTGGGTGCATGGCGGTACTGGATCGCCGGGTTCAAAGGGCGCGACGGTCGCTTGCTGTTGCTTTTGGGATGGTCGCTGCTGGTGGTGTTTTTCTTCAGCTTGGCCGGCGGCAAGCGCGAGGTCTATCTGATGCCGGTGTTGCCAATGCTTGCTCTGGCGTTGGCGCCGACCTTGCAGGCGACAGTGGCAGCGCGCTGGATGCATGTGTCCGCATGGCTGGCGGCACTGGCAGCCGGTGCGCTGCTGCTTGGCGGCAGTATCTGGGCCTTGCGGGGTCATTGGACCAGCATGCAGCAGCAGATCAGCGAACGTGGGCTGGCCGATGGCGGGCGTGGTCTGTGGTGGATGGGCAT
>JBBKVW010000157.1:0-11027 GCA_037968655.1 Burkholderiaceae bacterium | reverse complement strand
CGGCGCGGTGGCCGAAGGCAATGTGGGTGGTGGCAACGGCATGCGCTGCTACCAGTTCAAGGGCGGTACCGGCACCTCGTCGCGTGTCACCGGCGTCGATGGCCGGCCGTATACCGTGGCGGCGCTGGTGCAGGCCAACCATGGTGTGCGCGCCAGCTTTACCGTGCTGGGTGTGCCGGTCGGAAAACACCTGCCCCTGGACGGCGAACCGCAGGCGCAGGAACGGGGCTCCATCATCATCGTGCTGGCCACCGATGCACCCCTGCTGCCGCACCAGCTCCAACGGCTGGCGCGCCGTGCGGCGATCGGTTTTGGCCGAAACGGCACCTTCGGTGGCAATTCGTCTGGCGACCTGTTCCTGGCATTCAGTACCGCCAACGCCAAACCCCTGCCGCAATTGTCACCGTCGCACTTGAGCATGGAGCATCTCAATGACGGTGCCTGCGATGCACTTTATCTGGGCGCAGTGGAATGTACCGAAGAAGCCGTCATCAACGCGATGCTGGCCGCCGAGGATGCGCCCATAGTTGAGCCGGCCGGCGGTGTCTGCAAGGCACTCGACCACGCGCAACTGGTGCGCATCTTGGCGCATTACGGGCGAATGGACCCGCGACCCTCGGCAGTGCCGACGTGACGATCCATGGACGACTTCAGCCCCACCGAAAGGCCGCTACGGGAATGTGCATGGTGCTACCGCCCGGTCGCTTTGGCCGCCCACTTTCGGGGCCGGCGCCTCGATCAAGCGCCGGAATTCACGAAGCTGCGGTAGATGAATCACCCGATACGGCTTCTTGCAGGTCGGCCGACGCGATGATGGCAGGCAACCTGGCGAGCCGGTCCAGCAACGCAACTTGCCAGGTTGGGCGCGAGCTGCAGATCCAGCACTTCGCGGATGTCTGTCCAGTCCAGGTCGCTGCGCTCGGACGACGCCTGCACCGTGTTGTGACACCAGGCCAGCGCCGACTCGACCGGCATTGGAAACGTTGGCGCAGATCGCGAGCGAGGGAAAACCCGCCTAGTCAACAAGCTTGATGCGGCGATATCCTGTTTCGAGGCGCGGACAGACTCCTTCTGTCCACGCCGTTTTCACATGGAGAGGGACAACAATATGAATATGCATTCCGGGTTGATATGGCGTAGCCTTGCCGCGCTGGTTGTCGCACTAGTGGCGACGTCCGCAGGAGCCAAGGAGCCAATGGGAGGCGGTTGGACCAAGATCACCCCCGGGCCTCTTGCCGTCGGGGCCGACGGCCAGTCCCATGCCCCTGCGTGTTCCGGTTATCCAGGTACCGATCCCACTTTCAGTTTCTGGACCAAGCCGGGAAAATCCAAGGACCTGGCGGTGTTCTTCGAAGGTGGCGGTGGGTGTTGGGACAACCTGACCTGCACCTTCCCGATCGATGGTCGCCTTCCTGCAACGATTCCGCAGTTCTTCGCCCCCGCCATTGCGGCCGACTCCCTTCCCGCCAACTACGACGGCATCTTCAACGCCGACAACCCGGCCAACCCGATCAAGGACTGGACTATCGTCTACATCCCTTACTGCACCGGAGACCTGCACATCGGATCGGCAGCGAAGACATATTTCAACGCCCGCAGTGCTGTCCTGCCCCCGGGAGTACCCGCGACCCTGCCGCCTTTACCTCCGGCATTCACGATCCAGCACCGCGGCTTTGACAACTTCATGGTTGTGCTCGACTGGATGAAAAAGAACGTCGACAAACCCAAGAACGTGCTGGTGACCGGATCCAGCGCCGGGGGATACGGCGCGTCGGCCAACTTCCCGTGGATTGAGCGCACCTTCCGCAACGCCCACACCTACGTGATTGCCGATGCCAGCCAGGGCGTCACGCCCCCGGCATTCGATACGCTCGGGCGCGCGTCATGGAATGCGCAGCTGGCGCCGTGGGTATACGGCTACGACCCGATGACAACGGCTGGACCTGACCTGCTGCGGGTCGCGACTGCAGCGCTGCCCCATGTCAAGGTGGCGCAATTCACGACCACATTCGACGCGGTGCAGATTCTTTTCTATGGTGTCATGAAGTCGCAGTACGGGTATGCGGGGTGGTCTCCGAACTCAGCCATCGACTGGAATCTGCAGATGCTGGACACGCTGCAGTCCTACGCCGCTGAACTGCCCAATTTCCGCTATTACCTGGCCGACGGCGATTACCACACGCTGATGCGCAGTCCACGGTTCTACCTGGAAAACTCGACGGGCGTGAGCTTCAGCAGCTGGGTTGCAGGCATGCTGGCGAGCCGCGGAGGAACCGGTGGCCATGGCGGAAATTGGTACAACGCCAGCTGTGCCGGCTGCCTGAACCCGTTGGTCGGTCAGTAACCTGGCCGCGCGCACGCGGCCCTGCGCCTTACGTCGTCAGGACCCGTCCAGCGCAATGCCGGCGCAGTTGCAAGTCACGCGCGACCTCAGCCGTCGTTGTCGCCCTCGACAGCGCTGTCGGCGGGCGTAATCTTCTCGATTCGCGCGCGCTCCACGCGACGCTCGCCGACGCTCATGACGACGATGCGAAAGCCGTCGACCTCGAAGCTGTCATCCTGCACGGGCATGCGGCCGAGGCTGTACATGGCAAGCCCCGTGAGCGTGTTGCAGTTGGCGTCTTCGGGAGCGACCAGACCAATGCTGCGCTCGATGTCGGACAGCGCGGCGAGACCGGGGGCCTCCCAGTAGCCGGCGTGCTTGCTGATGCTTTCGCCGGGCTCTTCGATGTCGAGTTCGTCCGCGATCTCGCCGACGATCTCCTCGAGCAGATCCTCCAGCGACGCCACACCGCTGAAGACCCCATACTCGTCCACCACCAGCACCATGTGCGCCCGCTCCCGGCGCATGGTCTCGAACACCAGCGCGATGCGCTGCGATTCGGGCACGATCTGCGGCGCGCGGCTGAAGCGCTTGAGGTCCTTCCACGGCTCGGTCTCACCCGCAAGAACGGCGGCGTAGAGATCCTTGGCGAGCACGATGCCGACCGGCTCGCCTGATTCTCCGTCCACCAGCGGGAAGCGCGAGTGACCGCTGTCGCGCATGATCGCGGCGTTGGTCGCCGCGTCGTTGGACAGGTCCAGTGTGTCCACCTGGCTGCGCGAGATCATGATCTCCTGCACCGTGCGCTGGTCGAAGTCGAACATGTTCTTGAGCATGTCTGCCTTCGAGTGCGACAGGTCGCCGTGCTCGCGCGAGACATCGATGGCGCCCTTGATCTCGGCGTCCGACAGGACGTCCATGTGTGTCGCCTCGGCCACGCCGAAGCGGGCGAGGATGGCCCCCGATGCACGGTTCAGCAGCCAGTTGAGCGGGTACGCGAACAGGTAAAAGGCGCGCAGCGGATAGGCGCACAGCAGCGCCACCGGTTCGGGCTTGCGGATGGCGAAGGTCTTGGGAACCTGCTCGCCGATGACGATGTGCAGCGACGAGAAGATAAGAAAGCCGATCAGGAACGATGCGGTGTGCAACATTGCCGGCGGCAACCCGGCGGACTCGAAGACCGGCTGGAGGAGCGCAGCGACCGCCGGCTCGCCGACCCAGCCAAGACCCAGCGACGCCATGGTGATGCCAAGCTGGCAGGCCGCCAGGTAGGCTTCGAGATCCTGCATGATTTTCTGCGTGATGCGGGCGCTGCCGCTGCCGCTCGCTGCCAGGGCGTCGACACGGAATCCGCGTGCCTTGACCAGGGCGAACTCCGCCGCGACGAAGAACGCATTGGCCGCCAGCAGCAACACCACCGCGACCAGACTGACAGATGTGCTTCCCATTTCTCTACTCCTCCAGCCGTTTGGACGGCAGTTGCATCAACACCATCGCTTGGCGTGCAGGTGTGATTCGCCACTGCCCACACCTCTGGCCGCCTGGCACGTAGAACGCGCCATTGCCGTAGTAGCGCGGGCGCCACCATGATCTGTCGTGATCGGGGTCGGCAGGCGAACATCGATAGGCCGGGCGCGGTGCGCCTTGCTTTGCAATTCGCGGGGCTCGTGCCGCGGAATCCGCGCCAGCGCCGCGCGGTGCACCTGCTGGCGCGGCAGAGGCGCGAGTATAGTCGGCGGCGCCTGCTGAGCGATCACTATCATCGCCCGCGCACCACCGCGGCCCCGGCACGGCGAATTGGTCGATCCTGGACGGCGTTATCCTTAACCTGAAGTGGTTTCAGTCATGACAGATGAGCCCGCTCGCCCGTCATGGCCGATCGCAACTCTGGCAGCCGGGACATTTTGCTGCGAGCAAACGTCGGGAAACAGGAAATGCAACTGGAAAGTTTCAATCAATTCTGGCAGCAGTCCGTCGACGCGACGCAGGCCGCGCTCACGCAGCCTGAAAGCTACACCCAGGCCGCCATCATTGTGCTGATCTACGTGATCGCCTTCTTCGTCGCCAAACGCGTGCGCAAGCACGCGCCGATCCTGGACGACGATCGCATTACCGAAGCGTCGCATCCGATCCTGCGCTTCATTGCCAACTGCGGAAATCTGATCTTCCCGCTGACCGCCATCGTGTTGTTGCGCATTTCGGCCGAACTCAGCAGCACGCTTCTGGATCACGACTGGCTGCTCAGGACCGCACTGGGCATTGCGATGCTGCTGTTGTTCATCTCCGCGGTCAACGATTTCATCGGTAGTGCCCTGGCGCGACGGATGTTCAAGATGATCGGTATCCCGTTGCTGTTGTTGCATCTGTTCGGCCTGCTGGATGACTTGGTCGGCATCCTCGAGTCGATCTCGGCCAACGTTGGCAATATCGAGATCTCGGCCTACGGGATCGTACGCGTCGCGATATTCGGTTCGCTGTTGTTCTGGCTCGGCCGCATTTCGAACCGCACGGGGCGCGAAATCCTGAATCGTCAAACGGACCTGCACGAGAGCACCCGGGAAGTAGCGTCCAAGCTGCTCGAAGTAGCGACCTTCGTCGTCATCGTTCTGCTGTTGCTCAACGTCATGGGCATCAACCTGACCGCGCTCGCGGTGTTCGGTGGTGCGCTCGGCGTCGGTCTGGGTTTCGGCCTGCAGGCGATCGCGTCGAACTTCATCTCGGGGCTGATCATTCTGTTCGACCGCTCGGTCACTGTCGGCGATTTTGTCGAACTCGACGGCGGCCGTGCCGGGATCGTGCGTGAGCTCACGCTGCGTTCGACGACGCTCGAAACATTCGAGGGCAAGGACGTGATCGTGCCGAACGAAAAGTTCATCGTCGAGACCTTCATCAACTGGACCCACAAGGACAAGCGCCAGCGCTACCGGGTGGATTTCTCGGTGGCCTACAGCAGCGACATCGACCATCTGGTCGACCTCATCAAGCGCGTCGTCGCCTCCCATCCGAAGGTGCTGAGCGGCGAGGAGTTGCCGATCGAATACCGCCCCGATTGCGAGATAGCCAGCTTTGGCGATTCCGGCGTCAACATGTTCGTCGAGTTCTGGATGGAGGGTATAGATGACGGCAAGAACCGTGTCGGCGGCGACCTGCTGCTGATGATCTTCAAAGCGATGCGCGAACACGGTTTCGAAATCCCGTTTCCGCAGCGCGAAGTCCGGGTGCTCAACCCGAGCTTCAACGTCGGCCCGTTGCAAAAGCAGGACCCGGAGCGAGCTTAGAACAAGCCTGCGGCATGCTGGCCGTGTCGGGACTGGAGGCCAGCGCGGGTTGCCACGACCAACGCGGCATCGCCAAGGCCCAGCAGTTGATCCGGCTGAGGGAGGCCAGAGTCGCTGGCCTTGTTCGCCGGGCTTCATCTTGATCGGCAAGGTCCTGTTGATTCCCAAAGGCGCCGGATGGTCTCGGTGTAGTTTCTCACCACGTTGTTCCCATCGATGTCGAGGCGGGAAGCCGGAGGGCGTTTGGAAGTGGCTGAGTGGGGCCGGTAGAAGTTGTAATGGGTCATCCAGGGAGCCAGTTCGCTTGCACGCTCAACTTCGGTTTCTTCGTCGGCGAGGTCCACAACCCCCAGCACCACCACCAGCTCGAACTGCGGCCACCGAGTTCGTCAACCCGATTGCGATGACCTTGAAGTTTGGTGACCGCACCCACATTGGCGCGATGCATCTGGCAACGAACATCGTTGCCGTGCTGCAACTCATCGCGCCTCGCTGGTCTGGATGTGGGCGACCCGGGTGGCCGGCATGCCGACCGAAGGCGAAGTCATGGCCACCGTGGTGTCGCTGGCCGGCGGTGCGCTGGTGGCGAACTTCATCTCGGTCGCGCTGCTGATCGGCGAGACAATGCGCCGCACACGCTGACGGCACGAAGCTCCGGGCGGGACGATGTCGGACATCCTCGTGCTCGTGTTGCGGTGGCTGCGTTCGCCCCTGATCACGCTGATCTCTGTCTACGCGATCTCGATTTTCGGGCCGGTGCTGATGCCCGGCACCGACCCGTCGGGCCAACCCTTGCGGCTCAGCGTCTTTGACGCCTTCTACGTCATGACCTGCACCGCGACGACGATCGGTTTCGGCGAGGTGTCGTACCAGCGTTTCGAACGCAGCGTCGCGCGCATGACCGATCGCTTCTATGTCGTCTGCGGCTACGGCCAGAGTGGACGAAGACTGGTCGCCGCGCTCGACCGCATCGGCTCCGGCACCGTCTCGTGATCGAGCACGACGAACAACGCGCGCAGGCGCACCTCGTGAGCGACATGCAGCAGCCCACCGTCTTGCTGGTCGCAGATGCCCGCGCACCCGACGTGTTGCTGACGGCGGGCATCCACATGCACCGCTGCATGGGGCTGATCGCGCTCACCGGTGATGACCAGCTCAACCAGGCCATCGTCATCGGGACCCGGGCCCTGGCCAAGGACTGCAGGCTGCTGGCGCGGGTGAAGTCCAGTGCGGCACAGGAAATGCTGGGCGAGAACGGTGACGTGATCATCATCAACCCCTTCCGCACCTTTGGAATGCACTTCGGCATGGCACTGTCCAAGCCGAACACCCTGCGGCTTGAAGATTGGATCACCGGCGTTCCTGGTGCTGATCCGCCGCCGCGCTTCGTGCTGCCGCGCGGCGATTGGGTGATCGCCGGATATGGCCGCTTCGGCCACGCGATCGCCGAAGCTCTTGCCGAAGCCGGGCTGACCTGGAAGTCGATCGGTATCGAGCCCGCGCAATGCAGCGATGACGGCATCCTTGGCAACAGCATCGCCGAGGATGCCCTGCGCCGCGCCGGCATCGAGGAGGCCTGCGGGCTGATCGCATGCACCGATGTCGATGCCAGCAACCTCGCGGTGGTGACCGCGGCACGGCGTTGTCACAAGAAGCTGTTTGTCGTCGTGCGCCAGAATCAGGTCGTCAACCGGGCGCTGATTAGAGGCCGCACACGCCAGCATGGAGTTTGTTCAGGCACAGCTGATGACCAACGAAGTACTGCGGGAGATGACGCCGCCGTTGCTGAACCGATTCCTGTTTCGCGCACGCCAACAGCCGAACGCCTGGGCCGCCAGGCTGATCCCGCGCCTGCGCGAGATTGTCGGCGACATCGTGCCCTATATCTGGGGCGTACGCATCGCGCCTGAACTGGTCGGCGTGGCCCATGCTTTCGGCGAACGACCCGAACCACCGCTCGCGCTGTCGCACCTGATGAACGATCCGGACCAGCTCAGCGTCAAACTGCCGATCGTCGCATTGATGCTCAGCCGTGGTGGCAAGCACACGCTGATTCCCGACGTCAACATCCCGCTGGCAAGGAACGACCGCATCGTCTTTGCGGGCACCCAGGCGCACGAGCGGCTGCAACGGCGAACGCTCGCCGATGACGTCGTGATCGACTACCTGCGCACCGGCAAGGAACCGCCTAGCACCTGGCTCGGCAGGCGGTTGATGCGCAGCTAGGCAGGGCAAAACGCTGGCAGCTGCCTAACTGCCTGCCCTCGAAAGCAGGCGTCACTTTGGAATGATCAGCACCTGACCTGCATAGATGAGATCGGGATTCCCGGCCAGAAAATCGTTCTCCTTCTGGATGTCGGTCCAGCGATGGCCCTTGCGGTAAAAGTACGCCGCAATTGACGAAAGGGAATCGGCAGTCTGCACCGTGTAGATTCCACGCCCACCCGAGAGGCGCGCCACTTCGTTTTGCGCTTCTTCGAATGCCGCTCGCATCGTGCCAAGCTCCGCCTTCCTGGCCGCATCGGTGGCGGCCAGTTTCGAGTGATCCTTGAGCAGCTTTTCGTACGACTTGTTCAAGTCTGCAGCGCGCGCGCGGGCTTGGACAAGCGTTTGCTTGGTCGAATCCAGCGCGCGCGACAGATCGGCACCAGCGGTGGCCGCTGCCTTTGCCTGACCCTGAGCGCCCGCGAGCTTCTGCGCGATGGACGAATTTTCAGCCCCGAGCGCCTGCAGCTTCTGCTGCGCGTCTTGCTGGGTTTGCTGCATTTTCTTGAGTTCCGCCTGCCTGGCCAGATCCGCTGCTTCAAGCTGCCCATGTTTTTGCTGCAATTGTTCGAATGCCACCTTGCGCTCTGACGAGAGCGTGCGCGCATCATCGAGGGTCTTCTTTGTCGAACCGAGTTCGCTTGCCAGGGCGTCTCTGGCGCTGGCGATCGCCTTCGTCTCATCAAGGGCTTGCGACAGCTGTTGCGACTGCGCATCTTTTTCTGCAGCAAGTGCCTTGTACTGCAGCAGCGATTCGGCCGCGGAGGCACTAAGTCGCTGCACCTCGGCGGCCTTTTCGTCACGGCTGCCTTGCAGCGCCTGCATATCAGAACCCAGCGCGGTGATCCGCTCGCGCTGAGACTGCGACTCGGTCTTCAGGCCATCGCGTTCGGTTTCAAGCGCGCGATGGACATCGAGCTGTTTCGCCAACTCGGTCTTCAACCCCGAATGGGCATACCAGAGCGCGCCGGCCGCTATCGCCAGCACCGCAATGATGACCGAGAGAATCGCGGTCGAGCGAGACTTCGTTTCCATGTGCAATCCTTTCCCTGAGAGGTTACACAACAAGAACGGCAGCAGGAACCCAAACGCGCGGACCGCCGTTGAATCAGCCGATCATACGGTTTGAAGGGACTACGCCATACACCAGCACCAGGCCGGCAAAACCGGGTGATTGGTCCAGTCCGGAGCTGAACAATGCCCAGGCCGCCGCCAAGACGAGGCAGACCACGTAGGCCGTTCCGGCGGCCGGCATGCTGGACAGCGCAAACCCGCCGGCGCAGAGCATGCCGATCGTGACCATGCCGACATAAAACTGGGATGTCGAACCCAGATCGCCATAGAACATCAGGGGCAAGGCGCCCCAGGCCAGGCCCAGCAGCGCTGCCTGGACCGTGCCACGGCGCATGGCGCGGCGCGACGCGGTCCGACGCTCCGCACGCCGTCGCGCACGCAACCAGCCGCGAAACCCCGCCAGCGCCAGCATCGTGACTACAGCCGCCCAGACCACCAGTACGTTGAGAAGGTTGATGGCCATCGCCAGCGGCGTGATGCGCAGGATCGCCTGGATCTGGCGCGCCCGGAATCGCGCTGCGTCTGCTTCGTCAGCCTGATAGGCGCGAAACACCGTTGCCAGAGTCGATGCGAATCGCCCCGGCATCAGGTCACGCGCAATGTGTGCGTCCCCAGCCACACTGGGATCGGAGCCTGTTTGTCGCCTGTGCGCATGGTTCTTGGCATCTGTCGTCGTCAGCGAGGCCAGCGCAGCAGTGTCACACGCATCGGCGCAACTACTGGTGGCGGGCGCCGACCTGGTCGTCAAGACTGTTGCCAGCACAGCCCGCGGCACGGTCTATGTGCTCGAGCGGCTGTCCGACGGCGCGCGGGTCAGTGTCGAAGTCTCGGCCAAGGCCGCTGGCGCTGCATCGCTCGCGGTCGGCACTGCCGTGACGGTCAGTGCCGTCACGGCGGGGATCATTTTGTCGGCCGCAGGCCAGGCCATTGCCTTCATTCCGAATGAAGTCGGTCGGGCGCTTCTTTACAACAAGCAGCTGACCAATTGACGCGGGTCCTGACGCGATGTTGATTCGCCATAGTGCATTCTGGTCATTGCTGCTTACCGTTGCCGTGCTGCTGGCACCCGCGACGGCGGTCGCCGGGCGCTCGTGTGAATCCAAGCCGTTAACGGTCGAGGCGTTGCGTGATGGATTGGCCATGGCGGAGAAATCGCGCCAGGCACTCGAAGCCAGTGGCGAGCAGGTGGTGCTGCTGGCACGATCCGGGCAGGACTTGTCCAAATACGGGCTGCGGTATTCGCATGTCGGATTTGCCTACCGTCAGCCAGACGGTCAGGGCGCGCATGTATGGCGCGTGGTGCACAAGCTCAATTTTTGCGGCACCGCCGATGCCGACATCTACCGGCAGGGCCTGGGCGAGTTTTTCCTGGATGACCCGTGGCGCTATGAGGCGGCGTGGGTGGCCCCGAACGCGGATATCCAGCGGCGCCTGTTGCTGCTGCTGCAGGACGATATGGCAGTCGTGCAACTGCACATCAAGTCGTACAACATGCTCAGCTACCCCTGGAGTACCCGCTACCAGCAGTCCAATCAGTGGTTGATCGAGACCCTGGCAATGGCAGCGGACCCGTCAATCACGTCGCGGGCGCAGGCGCAGGCCTGGCTGCAACTCAAGGCCTACGAGCCGACCACCCTCAAACTGGGTGCATTCACCCGCCTTGGGGCACGGGTGACCTCCGCCAACGTGGCGTTTGACGACCATCCAAACGAGAAGCGCTTTTCCGATCGCATCGAGACCGTCACCGTGGACTCGGTGTTTGCCTGGATGCAGCGTTCCGGGCTCGGCAAGGCGGTTGTGGCGGTGCGGCTTTGATGCTGTGACAGCGGTGCTTTCAGACACCGCGGCCGCGCTCGGCCTCGAACTGTGTTCGAAAAGCGCCGAAGGTCCCCGCATCCAGCGCCTCGCGCATCTCGCGCATCAGGTTCAGGTAGTAGTGCAGGTTGTGGATGCTGGTCAGCATCGGCGCCAGCATCTCGCCGCAACGCTCCAGGTGATGCAAATAGGCGCGTGAAAAGCCCGCCCGGCCGCCCTGATCCCAAGCTACCGCGCAGCGGCCGGCGCAGGCATAGCAGCTGCAGCTGGTG
>JBBKVW010000156.1:0-3654 GCA_037968655.1 Burkholderiaceae bacterium | reverse complement strand
TAACACGCCGGGCCGCGCGCGCTGCGTGTCGGCCGCCGCCAGCAGGTCCGACATCGGCCGGTCGTCCGTACCCTGGCACAGGATGTTGACCACCAGCGGCGGCTGCGCCAGTGCCATGCGCGGGCGGATCTGGCCGCGTATGGTCTGCACCAGCAACCGCCCGCACAGCAACGCCTGCGCGCGTGCGTCGATGTGCGGATTGGTCTGGTAGACGGTGACGATGTCGGCCGGCTCCACCATGGCCGGCGAGACATTGGCGTGCATGTCCAGCGCCATTCCGATCGGCACCTTCGGGCCGACCAGTTCGCGCACGCGGCGCAGCAGTTCGCCGTCCGGGTCGAGAAACGGAATCGACACCGCGGCGCCATGCTGGGGCAGCAGCACGCCGTCCCACGGCCCGTTGTCGCGGATCGCGTCCAGCACGCGCTGCATCAGGTGCTCGACCGCCTCGGCCGTGATCGCCCCCATCGGCGTGAGCCGGCTGAACACCAGCGGCACCACCTGCACCTGCGGGTCTTCCTGTTCCAGCGCGAGAAAACCGGACATGGTCGACTGCGACTGCGCGTACTCCTTGCGGATGGCGTCACCGTCCAGGATACCGGAGCGCTCCCACAGCGCCAGGCTGGCCGGGATGGTCGAGAAGGTGTTGGACTCGTGCATAAAGCCGGCGCTGGCGATGCGGATCATGGCTGGGTTCCCCTGTGTGTCTGCAACAGGAAAATATTGTCGGTCCGGATATTCGCATCGCAACCGGATCGCGACGTCAGTGCGCAATGGGAACGTTTCGCGCCGCGAAACATCTTGCGCCGGCCGTTTCGCCGGCCGCAACGATCAGGTCAGCGCGGAGGAGATATCGATCGAACTCGCCGTGCCCGCGAGCACGCGTCCCATGCGCGCCAGCAGTTCGTCCGACATCAACTGGCACGGGCCGGAGATGCTGATCGCGGCCATCGGGCCGCGGCGCGATGGCTCGGTGATTGCCGCTGCCACGCAGCGCGCGCCGAGTTCGTTTTCTTCCATGTCGAGCGCGTATTTGCGCGCCGCGCTGCGCGCGATGTCGTCCAGGAAATGGTCGCGGTCGGTGATCGTGTGCGGCGTGCGCGCCACCATGCGCCGTGGCACGGCGCGGTCGATCTCCGACAGGCCCAGCGTCAGCAGGATGGCCTTGCCCAGCGCGGTCGAATGCAGCGGGTCGCGCTTGCCGATCTTGGCCTCGGCATGCAGCAGCCGGCTCGAGCCCACCATGTCGATGTAGACGATGTCGCTGCCGTCGCGGATGCCCAGGTTCACCGTCTCGTTGAACTGGCGCTGCAGGCGCAGCATGGCGGGTTGCGCGATCTCCTTGATGCGCTCCGCATACACCGGCAGGGGCGAGGCCACCGCAACGCGCGGGCCGATCGCATAGCGTTCGGTGCGTTCGTCGTAGCTGACGAAACCGGAGGCACGCAGCGTGTAGAGGTAGCGAAATGCGGTGGTCTTGGGCAGTGCGGTGCTGGCTGCGAGGTCGGACAGAGCCATCGGAACCTTGCCACTGACCAGTGCGTCGAGCAACTGCATCGACTTGTGAACCGGCGCGACGATGTAACGGCGATCCAGGCTCATGGTGCTTCCCTCAGCGCTTGGCGCCTGCACGCGTCGCACGACATGCTACGGCCAAGGAATTGGCCCGATCCGGTGCGACTGGAAGTTGCGGCATAGCCGGATCAATATACACGAACTGGCCTCGCGTGCCAGCGTGTTGCGTCAAGGGCGGCGATTGAAACTCCGCCGCCGCGGCAGTAGCATCCGCCCACGCCGATCGCCCCGCAACGCCATCACCCAAGGAGATCCGATGAAGCCGCTCGATCTGTCTCAATTGCATGCGCTGAGCTCGTCCATCCTGTCCGACGTCATGGACAGCCTGGGGCTGGCCCGGCGCGCCATGAAGCCGTTTGTGCGACCGGTCGACGACGCCACGGTGCTGATCGGGCGCGCCCGTACCGGCCTGTACATGCCGACCTACGCCCTGCGCGAGGGCGAGAACCCCTATGACGTGGAGATCGCGCTGGTCGATGACCTGCGGCCGCAGGAGGTGGTGGTGCTGGCCTGCAACGGTCCGACCGACCGCATCGCGCCGTGGGGCGAGTTGCTGTCGACCGCCGCGCAGGCGCGCGGTGCCACCGGCTGCGTGACCGACGGCCTGGTGCGCGACATCAAGCAGATCCGGGCGATGGGTTTCGCGGTGTTCCATGGCGGTATCGGGCCGCTGGACACCAAGGGCCGGGCCCGCATGGTGGATCGCGACATTCCGGTCGAATGCGCCGGGGTGGCGATCGAGTCGGGCGACATCGTTTTTGGCGATGTCGACGGTGTGGTCGTGGTGCCGCGCTCCCATGAGCATGCGGTGCTGGAGAAAGCGATCGCCAAGGTGCTGGGCGAGAACAACACCCGCGATGCGCTGCGCAAGGGTGAGCCGCTGGCCGTGGTGTTCAAGCGCTTCGGCATTCTCTGAGGCCGGCTCGCCATGCGCCCGGCTGCCGCAAGCGACAACCCTGCGCTGGCGCAGTATGCGTTGGCCAGTCGCTACCTGCCCGGTGGTGTGTGTGCATCGGCCCGGCGCAATGATGCGATCGGGCATCCGTTCTTCGTGTCGCGCGGCGACGGCGCCTGGCTGTACGACCTGCAGGACCGTGCCTTCCTCGACATGTCGACCTCGCACGGTGCGTCCCTGCTCGGCCACAAGCATCCGCGCATCACGGCCGCGGTGCAGCAGGCGCTGGACCTGGGCATCGTGTGTTCGGCCGAAACGGTGCACCACGCTCAGCTGGCGCAGCGCATCACGGAACTGGTGCCCTGCGCCGAGATGGTGCGTTTTGGCGGCTCGGGCACCGAGACCGTGATGCACGGCCTGCGGCTGGCCCGCTGCGCGACCGGGCGTGAAAAGCTGATCAAGTTCGAGGGCCATTTCCATGGCTACAGCGATGCGCTCAATTTCAGCGTGATGCCGCCGCTGGACCAGGCCGGACCCGCACGCACGCCGACACCGTATGCCGAATCGTCCGGGGTGCCGGCCAATACCCGCGAGCACATCATCGTGCTGCCGTTCAACGATCGGCTGGCGCTCGAGGCGGCGTTCGCCGCGCATGGCAGTGCGGTGGCAACCCTGTTGCTCGAGCCGATCAATTACGACCAGGGTTGCGTGATGCCCAAGCCGGGCTTTCTGCAGCTGTGCCGGCAGTTGTGTGACCGCCATGGCGTTGTATTGTTTTTCGACGAGGTGCTGACGGCATTTCGGGTCGCGCCCGGCGGCGCGCAAGAAAAGCTGGGCGTGACGCCGGACCTGTGCGTGCTCGGCAAGGCATTCGGCGCCGGCATGCCGATCAGCGCGCTGGTCGGGCGGCGTGCGGTGATGGAACATCTGCAGCCGCTGGGCCTGAGCCAGATGAGTGGCACTTTTCTGGCCCACACCACGGCGGTCCTGGCGGCGCTGGCGGCGCTGGACGAGTACAGCAGCGTGGGCTTCTACGACAGGCTGGATACGCTCTGCGCCGATTTCTATGCGGGGTTCCAGTGCGCGATCGAGCGCAGCGGCGTGGCGCTGCGACTGCAGCACGCGGGGCCGCGTTTCGGCCTGTATTTCGGTGTCACCGGCAACATCGTCGAATACCGCAAGGC
>JBBKVW010000155.1:0-2555 GCA_037968655.1 Burkholderiaceae bacterium | reverse complement strand
CCGTAGGGCGCATACAGCGAAGTGGCCTGGCCGCTGGCATCGCGCAGGCCGACGCAGGTGCATGGCACCAGGAAACGGTCGATGCCGTCGCGCGAACAGCCAAGCGCTGAATAGGGCTGTCCGAACCATTGCGCGTACCAGGTGTGGACCCGGGCCTGGTTCTTGGCCTCGACCGTAATGCCCAGGTCGCCAAAGCAGGCGTCAATACGCTTTCCAACTGCCGCCTCGGCCTCCTGCGTCAGATCGGTGGCATCGAAATAGAACAGGTCGTAATCCTTGATGCCCGCCGAAGTCGGGCGCTTGTCCTGCAAGTTCCAGATCGTCTGGAACAGGCAGCCGGCGACCAGCCAGGCATCGGGCAAGTCCAGCGCGGGCAGGCGCTGCAGGATGCTCCGGTTATTGGTGTTTTCCAGGGCCTGCCCGATGAAGCGCGTCGCCAGCGCCACGCTTGCATTGGTCGGCGACGCGCAAGCCCCCGGCGTCACATCACTTTGGCGACGGACGCGCAGACATAGTCGATGTTTTTTTCGTTCAGGGCAGCCACGCACATGCGCCCAGTGTCGGTGCCGTAGACGCCGAACTCGTTGCGCAGGCGCACCATCTGGTCCTTGGAAAGGCCGGAATAGCTGAACATGCCGATCTGACTCGTGATGAAGCCCATGTCCTGCTTGACGCCGGCCGCCTTCAGGCCGTCGACCAGCTTCTGGCGCATGGCCTTGATGCGCGAGCGCATCGCGCCCAGTTCCTGCTCCCACAGTGCGCGCAGTTTCTGGTCGGCCATGACCGCGGCAACGACCGCGCCACCGTGGGTTGGCGGGTTGCTGTAGTTGGTGCGGATCACGATTTTTAGCTGGCTCAGCACCCGGGCGGCCTCGTCCTTGGATTCGCACAGCACGCTGAGCGCGCCAACGCGTTCGCCGTACAGGCTGAAGCTCTTGGAGAAACTGGTCGAGACCAGGATGCTGAGGCCGGCTGCGACAAACTTCTGCACTGCCGCACCGTCTTCTTCGATGCCATAGCCAAAGCCCTGATAGGCCATGTCCAGGAACGGCGTCAACTCGCGTGCCTTGCAGGCGGCAACCACCTGGTCCCATTCCGCGGCGCTGATGTCATAGCCGGTCGGGTTGTTGCAACAGGCATGCAGCACGACGATAGTGCCGGGCACTGCGGCTTCGAGTGCTGCCAGCATGCCCTTGAAGTTGACCGAGCGGCTGGCCGCATCGTAATAGGGATAGGAAGCCACCGAGAAGCCGGCGTTGGTGAACAGTGCCAGATGGTTTTCCCAGCTCGGATCGCTGATCAGCACCTTGGCATCGGGATTGAGCTTCTTGAGAAAGTCGGCGCCGATTTTCAGCCCGCCGGTTCCGCCCACAGCCTGCACCGCCGCCACGCGGCCGGAGCTGACTGCTTCGGATTTTTCGCCAAACACCAGGGCCTTGACCGCAGCATCGTAGGCGGCGATGCCGTCGATCGGCAGATAGCCGCGCGGCTTGGGCGTTTCCATCATTGCTTTTTCCGCCGCCTGGACGCATTGGAGCAGCGGCAGCTTGCCGTTCTCGTCGTAATACACGCCCACGCCCAGGTTCACCTTGGCCGGATTGGTATCGGCTGCGAATTGATCGTTCAGACCCAGGATTGGGTCGCGCGGGGCCATTTCTACTGCAGTAAACAAGGACATGGTCAGGCTCTTTTGGGTTCGACGAGTTGTGGGGATGGGCGACTGCAAGGCAGGCTGGGCCGGCACTTCGCAGGCAGCAGTACGTCAACTGCGTTACGCTTGCCGGTTGACCTAGATTTTAGCCACCGCTGCAACAGTGGAGGCCGATTGCCATGCCCGCACCTGCCCTGACCATTGTTGACAATTTGCCGCCCGATGCCGACTCCGCCCCGAATGCGCCGCCCAGTGGCGAGTTCATGCACTTTGCCGGTTCGCCGTTCGAGTTGTTCCAACCTTATCCGCCGGCCGGCGACCAGCCCCAGGCGATCGACAAGCTGGTCGAAGGCATTCAGGACGGCGAGGTCTACCAGACCCTGTTGGGCGTGACCGGTTCCGGCAAGACCTTCACCATGGCCAATGTGATTGCCCGGCTGGGCCGCCCGGCCATCGTCTTTGCGCCCAACAAGACCCTGGCTGCGCAGCTGTACAGCGAGTTTCGCGAATTCTTTCCGCGCAATGCGGTCGAGTATTTCGTCAGCTACTACGACTACTACCAGCCCGAGGCCTATGTGCCGCAGCGCGACCTGTTCATCGAGAAGGACTCGGCGATCAATGAGCATATCGAGCAGATGCGACTGTCCTGCACCAAGAGCGTGCTGGAGCGGCGTGACGTGGTGATCGTGGCCACGGTGTCGGCGATCTATGGTATCGGGCAGCCCGAGGCCTACCACCAGATGGTGATGACGCTGCGGGTCGGCGACAAGATGGGCCAGCGCGATGTGATCGGGCAGTTGGTGCGCATGCAGTACCAGCGCAACGAGGAGGACTTCTCGCGTGGCAAGTTCCGCGTGCGTGGTGACACTATCGACGTGTTCCCGGCCGAGCACAGTGAACTGGC
>JBBKVW010000154.1:0-4529 GCA_037968655.1 Burkholderiaceae bacterium | reverse complement strand
ATCTGCTTTTGCGCAAACTGGATGTCTTCGACCTCGCGCGCCGACAGCTGCTTGACGGCCTTCTCGATCTCGGCGGCGGACAGCGTGAAGCTGGCCGGATCCCAGTTGTCGAACTTGCGGCTGTATTCGCGTACCGCGTCGTCACCGCGCGCCTGCACATCCCTGAGGATGCCTTCCACGGTGGAGCGGACCTTGACGTCGTCGTCGGCGCGGTCAGAAGCGCTCTTGCCTTGCTTGAGATATCGAATCATGGTGAATCAACTTTCAATGGTGGAACGACAAGCATCCTGCCTTTTGCATACGTATGCATTTTAGGGTCAGATGCAACCGGAGACATTGGTATTTACCCTAGGACAAATAGATCAACGGCACTTTGGTGAAGGCCGGTGAAACCGAAAGAGGCAGATGTCGATGCAGTCTGGCATACGTAGTCAAACCAGGGTTGTGCGCAGTGCCATGCCCGATGGGTCAGCGGCGAGCGCCAAATTGGCTGCGCACGCGCGCCAGCACGTCGACATCGAGTTGCAGCAGCACCTGGATGATGTCGATCGGCACCCAGTTCTCGCGGATCAGGTTGCTGTCGGCGCAATAAAAGTCCATCACGCGCATCGTGACCGCGCGCTGCGTCGCGGGCAAACCCAGCCAACTACCTGCCGCATGCACCAGGTGCCGGCTCGGCCAGCCACCGGTGGCCGAATACTTGCCATCGCCGATGCGCACATAGTGGCTCTTGCCATCCTTGGCGCGGGCAGCCGACTTGGGCGCGTTTGGCGCGTTGGGAAACGTGGTGCGAAACGGCAACTGGTGGTAGTCGACGAATCCGTCCAGGGACCGGGTTGTGCCGATACCGCTGGGCCCGTACCACATCATCTTCGGGTGCCAGAACTGCTTTTGCGGCATGTTGAGCAAGCCTTCGCGCCCCGCATTGCCGGTGTCGTCGTAGCTACCCAGCGAGCCCTGCATGTCCAGCGTCAGCTTCAGGCTGGCGGCCGATTGCACCGCGTCCTGCGGCGTGAACACCAGCCCGTCATGGTCGATCGGCCCCTGCCACTGGCCCTCCTGGCCCAGGCTGGGCGCGATCGGCCAGAAGCCGGCCTGGCGAATGAAATCCAGGATGTCCACCAGCACCGTGCTCTGGACGATCCTGCCCTGCTCCATCTGATGGAACTCGCCGTAGCGCAGGTAGATCACCTGATCGGTTGCTGGAATGCCGTTCCAGTCGCGCCGAAAGCTGCCGGCCAGATGGCCAACGCAACCCACATAGTTGCGGCCTTCGTATTGCCCGCCGATGACGATGTCGTCACGCCGCTCCAGATCGGGGAAGGACTGCAGCAACGGTTCCCAGACCTGCTGCGCGATGGCGCCGACGCCCTGTATCTCGTTCCAGGGGTGCGATCCACGCCAGTGCGCGTCCGGATGGTAGATCTGCGCCAGCTTTGAAGCCAGCGCTTGCGGCGTTGACTCTGCAATCGTATTCATTGCAGACCAAAGATTGCGCTTGTCCTGGGTCAGGGTGTCGTAATGCATTCCACAATGCCCTCAAAACTTGGATTCGATCCTTCAGCGGCATGGCACCTGGCGCAGCCGCGGTTTCGGAATTCTACTCATACTGCATACGAATGCAAAACTCGAAAAAAAACCTGCATGAAGAGACGATAGACCGGGCATAGACTGGCGCCATGGCTGCCAACCGCGATTTCGTCGACTATTGCCTGGAACTGCTGTCCGGTATCGGCCCCTGCACCGCCAAAGGCATGTTTGGCGGCTGGGGCATTGCGCTGGACGGTCTGACCATGGCGCTGATCGCCGACCTGGGCGAGGGCGAAAAGCTCTGGCTCAAGGCGGACGCCGACAGCCAGCCGACGTTCGAAGCCGAGAACTGCAAGCGCTTCACCATGACCATGATCAAGAAGGGCGTGCCAACGCCCGTGAGCATGGGCTACTACAGCGCGCCGGTCGATGCAATGGAGTCCGCGCTGGTGATGACGCCCTGGGCCCGGCTGGCGCTGGACAGTGCCCGCAAGGCGCATCGCCCCAAACCGGCCAAGCGGGCCGGGCCGCGCCGTCGCCCGGCCAACAAGCCGCCTGGCGGCTGAGCCACACCGGCCCGTCCTACATCGGCCAGACGGCGCCGTTCTCGTTCAGGATGGCGTCCATAGCAACATCGTGGTCCTGCGGCTCGACATCGGGCAGGAAGCCGTGCGTGAAGCCCAGCCCGACGGTGAATGGCCGCGGCTCCAGGGTGGCCAGCGTGCGGTCATAGAAGCCGCCACCGTAACCCAGGCGATACCCGCCCAAGCCGTATCCGACACAGGAGATGAACAGCAGCGTGGGCACGATCACCTCGGTGTCCTTGGGCTTGGGAATGCCATAGGCATCCTCCTCCATGCGGCAACCTGGATACCAGGCATGGAACACCATGGTCTTGTGCACCTTGTCGACCACCGGTAGCCCGATGCGCCGCAGCTGCGGCTGCTCCACCAGTTCGCCATCTTCCTTCCAGCGGTGCAGTGCTGGCAGAGGATCGAATTCGCCCTTGATCGGCCAATAAGCGCCGATCACGGTGTCGGGCCGCCCCACCAGCCAGATCCGCATCACGTCCTGCAGAAGCGCGGCGCGCTGCTGGCGATCGGGCATATTCAGGCGGTGTTCGACAAGTGACTTGCGAAGGGCATTCTTTTCCAGCGTCTGCTTGTCGTTGGAGTTGTCCATAATCTGGCCATGAAGTTTGCAGGCATTTTGACATCGATCGCCTTGCTCGCTACCGGGCTGCACGGCCTTGGCAGCGCGGCATGGGCACAGGGCAGTGAATCCGGCAAGGGCGACGAGATCGTGCTGGAAATGAAGGACGCGTTCCGCAAATCGGACCGCAAGCGCCTGAGTGCGCTGTTGCCGCAGGTGCGCGGGCATGCGCTGGAGCCCTGGGCTGCCTACTGGGAACTCAAGACCCGGCTGGTCGATGCGCCCAATGCCGAGATCCGCGAGTTCCTGCGCAAGTTCTCCGGCACCTACCAGGAGGACCGCATGCGCAACGACTGGCTGCTGCTGCTGGGCCAGGTTCGCGACTGGGCCACCTTCAAGGCCGAGTACCCCACTTTTCGCATGAATGACGACCGCGACGTGCGCTGCTATGCGCTGCTGGGCGATTTCTTGGCCATCGGCGCCGACGTTGCGGACGAGGTGAAGGCGCTCTGGCTGGGCCAGCGCGATGCCGACGAGGGTTGCGCCTTTGCCGCCGAGCAGCTGATCAAGGCAGGCAAGATGAAGCCCGAGGTGGCCTGGCAGCGGGCCCGCATCGGCATGGAGAACGCCCGCCAGTCGGTGGTCACACAGGCGGTTGGCCTGGTGAACCCGGAGTTGTCCAACAAGGTCAAGCTGATCTTCTCCGGCCCCGGCCGCTACCTGGACGACAAGCACAGCGTGCAACTGCCGCGCACCCGCGAACTGGTCACGCTGGGCCTGGTGCGCATGGCAGCCGATGATCCCGTGCAGGCCGCCGAACAGATGGAAAAGCTGCGCGCAAGTGTCCAGTTGACGCCGGAAGAACGCAGCTATGTCTGGGGTGTGATCGGCAAGCGCGCCGCGATGCGATTGTCCGACGCGGCCAGCGGCTACTTCGCCCAGGGGCAGGACAAATTCCTGCACGCGGACCATCTGGAATGGAAGGTGCGCGCCGCCTTGCGCGCCGGCAACTGGAAACAGGTGCTGGAAGCCACTGCGGCCATGGACGAGGCCCAGCGCCAGGACCCGGCCTGGGTCTACTGGCGCGCACGCGCGCTGATGGTGCTCGGTCCAACCGCTGCCGAGCGCGCCCAGGCCACCCAATTGCTGGAGGGCATCGCCGGTGTGCGTGGCTTCTATGAGCAGTTGGCGCTCGAAGACCTGGGCCGCAAGATCACTGCACCCGAGGCGCCTGGCGCACCCACGGCACAGGAAAAGGCGCAGGCGCGCCAGAACCTGGCGCTGGCGCGCAGCCAGTATGCAATCCGGGTCGGGCTGCGCAGCGAAGGCGACCGCGAATGGAACTATGTGGTGCGGATGCACGAGCCCGGCGGCATGGACGACCGGCGCCTGCTCGCCGCCGCCGACATGGCCTGCGAACGCGAGGACTGGAAAAACTGCATCAACACCAGCGAACGCACGCGTGAGGTGATCGCCTTTGACCAGCGCTTTCCGATGCCACTGCGCGACGCGGTGATTCCACGGGCGCGCCAGATCGGCCTGGACCCGGCCTATGTCTACGGCCTGATCCGCCAGGAAAGCCGCTTCCTGATGGATGCGCGCTCGGGCGTGGGTGCATCAGGGCTGATGCAGGTGATGCCGGCCACGGCGCGCTGGACTGCCAAGAAAATCGGCATGATCGACTTCAAGCCCCAGCAGATCAACGACCGGGACGTCAACATAACCATTGGCACGGCCTACCTGAAGCTGGCACTGGACGACTTCGCCGGCTCCATGCCGCTGGCTGCGGCGGCCTACAACGCCGGCCCGGGACGCCCGCGCAACTGGCGCAACGGACCGGTGATCGA
>JBBKVW010000153.1:0-3555 GCA_037968655.1 Burkholderiaceae bacterium | reverse complement strand
GCCCGCTTTGGCCGCTGGGCCATTGACATGTTCACCGACCTCAATCTGGTGACGATCAGTCAGAACCAGCGGAAGTACCCGTTGTAGGTTGGCACGTTGGGCGCGAGTGCCCAGCGTGCAGAACCGTTCGCGCAGGAGCATGCTGACAACAGCGCCAGGCGCGTTGAGCACCAAATGAAAACAAGAGACAAAACATGAGCCGGAAGATTCACCAACTCGACCTGGACTTGCCGAGTGGAAACACTTGCAAAGGACGCAGGGTCTGCCACTGCCTGCCACCCAACCACGCGGTGACGCCATGAAACAGCGCGGCATCATTGGCGTATTCAGCCAGACACTGACCGGGGTCGGCGCCCTGGCGCTGCTGGTGATGACGATGTGGACCGTGGTGGATGTAATCACCCGCTACGCGCTGTCCAAGCCGTTACGCGGCTCGATCGATCTGGTGGAAGTGACGTTGGTGCTGGTCGTGTTCATGGCCCTGCCCGAGTGCTTCCGACGCGACGAGCAGGTGACGGTGGACGTGATCGACCACATGGCGGGAGACAGCACCGTGTCCGTTCTCAAGCTTTTGGCGGCGTTCGCCAACCTGTTGTTTCTGGGGCTGCTCGGCTACACCGGCATTCGGCCGATGCTCGATGCCTGGAACTTTGGTGACCGCAAACCAGATCTGCCGATTCCCATCTTCACCTTGCTCGGCGCAATCGAAGTGGCCATCATGGTTTCGCTCGTGGTACTGGTGGTCAAGTTTTCCCAGCAATTGAAGCGCGCATTTCGGCGCGAGTCCCCATGACGCCGGGCATGGTGGGCGTTATCGGCATGTGCGCATTGGTGGTCATGATCCTGGGCCGGGTGCCAGTAGCCACGTCGCTGGGCCTGGTGGGCGTGGTGGGCTACACGATGCTAGAAGGCTGGACCAAGGCCTCCGCCGTGTTGGGCTCGGTGCCGTTGGAATTGGCCTCGGCCTATACGCTCTCGGTGGTGCCGTTGTTCACGCTGATGGGGGCGCTGGCCACGACGGCAGGGCTGTCTTCGGACCTGTTTCGTGCCGCGAATGCAATTTTCGCGGGGCGCCAGGGGTCGCTCGCGCTTGCCGCCGTCGGTGCTTCGGCGGGATTTGGCGCTGTGTGTGGCTCCTCGGTTGCCACAGCGGCCACGATGAGCAAGGTGTCGATTCCCGAGATGATCCGGGCCGGCTATTCGCCGGGTCTGGCGGCGGGAGTAGTGGCCGCGGGTGGCACGCTGGGTATTCTGATTCCGCCGTCACTGATCCTGATGATCTACGGCATCATTGCGCAACAGTCCGTCATCAAGCTGTTTGCCGCGGCGCTGATTCCGGGCATCCTGCTGACGGCGCTTTACCTGATCACGGTCGTGGTGATCGTGAAGCTGAAGCCGGCGATCGCACCCCGGCTACCGGCCGGAGGGCGTGGCCAGGTGCGGCGCGACCTGTTGCGGGTATGGGATGTGGCGCTGTTGTTCCTATTGACGTTCGGGGGCATCTACCTCGGCTGGTTCAGTCCCACGGAAGCCGCCGCCGTTGGTGCCTTCGGTGCCGCCGTGGTTGGACTGATGCGCAGGCGTCTGAATATGGGCCAGGCGATCGAAGGCTTCAGCGAAACCGTTCGCATCACGGCCAACCTGACCCTCATCGTTCTCGGATCCACGATCTTCTCGTATTTCGTGGTGCAGTCAGGCGTTGCGACTTCGCTGGTCGCGACGATCTCCGGCCTCGGTGTGTCGCCGCTGGCGGTGATGCTGTTGCTGGTCCTGCTCTACCTGGGCTTGGGCTGTTTCCTGGAAGGGATTGGCATGGTGCTGGTGACCGTGCCCATCCTTCTTCCACTCGTGGTGGCCAACGGCTTTGATCCGATCTGGTTCGGTGTGCTGCTGGTGATCGTGGTCGAAATCGGCTTGATTCACCCGCCGGTGGGCATGAATCTTTTCGTGATACGTACCCAGGCCCCGGAGATCAGTCTGCCGGACATGTACCGCGGCGTGCTGCCGTTTCTGGTGGCACCATTTGGACTGATCGCGATGTTGTTGGCGTTCCCACAGATCGCACTTTGGCTGCCCAGTCTTCTCTGATCTAACCTTCCCCGTACGCCCGAATCGTGGCCACGCAGGCCCGGCGCGCGTGCCCAGGGTCGCGCCTTTCGCAGTAGACCATTCGCCATGGCTCCGGTGCATCGGGCGAAGCAGCCAGAACGGCAACATCGGCTTGCGCCAGGTTGATCTTCCTTGGTCCAACGCCTGCCAGGAGAAATGTATTCCGACCAGGATGACGCCGGCCATGCGCTAAAGGTTGGCCGAAGCTGCGATCGGATTTGCCTCAAGCAGAACCAGTTCGGCGTTCTTGTTGGCCCGTAACTTCCGCATCGTGGACAGCCGCCCCTGGAACGAGGCGCCTTTGAGCGCAGTCATCTGCAGATTGCGAAGGTTGTCAAGCCATGGGCAACCAGACCCTTCAGATCGGGCCGCACCGGCCCGAACGAACAAATGTCGAGAGAGCCTCGACTTGCTTGCGCGCGCTCCGTACCTCGAATTCGCCGTGGTTCACGAAGCGCTCCTCCTCATCCCCTGGGCCGAGCTGAGCGCCCGAGCGGCCTCAGGCTTCGTCGACGACCGGGTTGCGCAGGATGCCCAAGCCTTCAACCTCGATCTCGCACACATCGCCGGCCTTCATGAACACCGGTGGCTTGCGCGCGACACCGACGCCGGCCGGCGTTCCGGTGATGATGATGTCGCCGGGCCGCAGTTCCATGCCGTCCGAACAGGCGGCCACCAGCGTTGCGACGTCGAAGATCATGTGCTTCGTGTTCGAGTTCTGCATCACCGTGCCGTTGAGGCGGCACTGGATCTGCAGCCCGGACGCGCCGGGAGGCAGTTCATCTGCAGTCACGAATTCGGGGCCAAAGCCACCACTTTTGTCGAAGTTCTTGCCCCACAACCACTGGTTGGAGCGGAACTGATAGTCACGGATCGAGCCGTCGTTGAACACCGAATAGCCCGCCACGTGCTCAAGCGCCTTGTCCTTGGAGATATAGCGCCCTGCCTTGCCGATGACGGCGACAAACTCAGCCTCGTAGTCGAAATTGGTCGACACGTGGGGTCGCACGATGGCTTCGCCATGGGCCACCCAGGACGACGGAAAGCGCTGGAAGATCACCGGATGCTTGGGTGCCTCGAACTTGCTTTCGGTCGCGTGGTCGATGTAGTTCAGTCCGATGGCAAAAGCCTTGGACGGATTGGCCAGCGGCGGCAGGTATTTCAGGCCGGCCAGCGGCAGGCGCTGCTTTGCACCAGCCAGCGCCTTCTTGGCAGCGGCCATGCCGGCATCACCCTGACGCAGCAGTTCGTCCAGCGTGGCTGGCAGGCCCAGCGCGGTCAGGTCGACCAGTTCGTCGTTGATGCGGGCACCGAGTGCAGCTTGCCCGGCCTGGTTCTGGAATGCGATGAATCTCATGGTTGTCCTCAAAGGTTAAAAAAGTCGGTCTGTGTCGGCGCGCAAAAAATCAGGGCGCGGGATATTCGTGGTTGGTGATGAAGTTCGGC
>JBBKVW010000152.1:0-7242 GCA_037968655.1 Burkholderiaceae bacterium | reverse complement strand
TCCAGTGACAACCACCCCAAGGAGCACCCTCAATGACCCAGTAACCAGCGACATTCATCCCCGTCCAACCGGCCAGGATGATTGTCGTTAGACCGGCCATGCTGCTTGACGCCGTCCAGCCTTTGTCTGGTTCGGCCAGTTCTGTTGTTCCATCAGCGCGCGCACGCTGCCACATGCGCCACCGCACTCAACAGCCGATCGATTCCTCTGATCCACGACGCTCTATCGATCACTTTGTCGTGGATGTCCCCCATTTAAACGGGGAGCAAGATAATCCGCATCCTCTGAACGACACTTGACCGTACTCACCCACGGGCCTGCGCCGGCGACGTCGAAGGCCACCCTGCAAAGGTCAAAGGGACAGTTATTTTCCCAGTTCCGAGCACATAGCTGCCCTTGCGCACGTTCGGCCAGATTCTACGAAAGCAGAACTAGCGAAGCCGTGAAAATCAGCTGGTCGATGGTCCGACGTGAGCCCTCCAAAGTCCGTCCCCAGAAATCAAAACAGGCACCGAAGTGCCTGTTTTGATTGTGAAATCTTGGGGTGGCTGATGGGGCTCGAACCCACGACAACAGGAATCACAATCCTGGACTCTACCAACTGAGCTACAGCCACCGCAAGCTGCAAATTATAGCCCCGCAATCGCGGCGACAAGGACCTATTGGCTCACCGCTGCGCCTGCTGTCGCACCGGCAGCCGGACGGGCGACGGTGATGCGTGCCTGGTAGCGCTCTTTCAACATTTCGTAATAGGCCTGGTTCTCTGCATTCGCCCACAGTTGCACATACTGGTTCTGGGCCTGCTTGGCGGCGGCATCGTCCGGCGCCGCGCGGCTGACGATGCGCTTGATATTCAGCACCGCGTAGCCTTCGGCGCCCAGGTCGACACCTACCTGTACCGGCAAGGCGGTCGGGTCCGCGCGCAAAGCGGCTTCCAGCACCTTGGGCTGCACGCCCTGAGGCTGGTCGCGGGACACCACCACTACGGCACTACTGCCTGCTTGTGTCGGATTGGCCTTCCAGGCAGCCAGGCGCGCCGCGCCGTCCTTGTGGGCCAGTTCAGCGGCCCGTACTGCGACCAGCTTCTCGCGCACTGTGGTGCGCACTTCTGCCAACGGCAGCGTACGCGCAGGCGAGTACGACACCACGCGGCCTGACGCCAACTGGTTCGGCCCGACCTCGACCGACTCGGTGTTGCGCTTTTTCTTGACGGCATCGTCGCCAAACAGCGCGCCCAGGAACTTGGCGTTGGCCAGTGGCCCCTGGACTCCTGCGGCCGGTGTGCGTTGCACATTGTTGGCGGTCCTGACCTCCAGTTTGAGCTTGTCGGCCACCGGCTTGAGGCTGTCCGATTGCTCGTACACGCTGTTGGTGAAGGATTCGGCCGCTTCCGAAAATTTGCGCTGCGCCAGTTGCGTCTTCAGGTCTGATTCGATGCCGGCACGCAGTTCTTCGAAAGTGCGCTGCTTGGGCGATTTAACGTCTGTCAGCGCGATGATGTGATAGCCGAAATCCGACTCCACCAATGGGCTGATCTCGCCCTTCTTCATCGCAAAAGCCGCGTCCTCGAACGGCTTGACCATTGCGCCACGGGAAAAGAAATCCAGATCGCCTCCGTTGGCCGCAGACCCGGGGTCTTGCGAGTTCTTCTTCGCAATACTGGCGAAATCAGCCGGGTTCTTACGTACGTCGGCCAGCAGCTCCGTCGCTCTGGCCTTGGCCTTTTCACGCTCAGCCACTGGGGCATCCTTGGCCGCCGTGATCAAAATGTGGCTGGCGCGGCGCTCTTCCTTGCCGCTGAGCCGGCCCACGTTCTGGTCGTAGTAGCTCTTCAGATCCTGTTCATTGATGACCATCGACTTCTTGATAGTGTCCATGTCCAGCACTACATACTCGATCGTCAGCGACTCGGGCGCCTGAAACAGCTGTGGGTTGGCCTTGTAATAGGCGTCGATGTCGACATCGGTCACCGACACCTTGGACAAAAAATCGGCCGTCGCAAAGCGCGCCACCTGTACTTCGCGCTTCTCGAAAAAGGCACCCAGGGAAACGTTGGCAATCGCCGGACTGGCCATTGCGCTGCCCAACACACCGGCCTCGACCTGGCGCAGCGACAGATCCTGCCGCACGCGTGCCTCGAAGCCCTCGGGCGTAAGGCCCTGGCTGGCTGCCATTTGACGGTAGCGCTCCATGTCCAGTTTGCCGTCGGGGCCACGCAATGCAGCGATATTGGGGTTACCTTGCAACTCACGTGCCAAACGCGCGTCGCTGGTGCCCAGGCGTGACTTCTCGGCCGCCTCGGCCAGCACGCGTTCCCGCACCAGGCGCTCGAGCGTGCCATAACGCGCTGCGGGCGACTCCAGCATCTTGGCGTCCAGGCTGGGCATGGACGCACGGATACGCTCGGAGTCGTTTCGGTGCGCAAAGTCCCATTCCTGCTGCGTGATGTCACGTCCACCTACCTTGGCCACCACGACGGAATTGGCGTTGAAGCGGTTGTATCCGTCAACTCCCACCAGCACGAAAGCGGGGATGATCAGCAAGAACATCAGGGACATCAACACCTTGGTGTGCTTGCGAACAAGATCGAACATGCGCTACATCTCCATGAGAAAACGATTGGGGATACTTGCAATGCACAAACGCGCAATGGCAAGTATTCCGGTCAACAAAAAAGGCGAACCTCATGTTCGCCTTTGTCCGAATGGTGGGTCCTGACGGGCTCGAACCGCCGACCTACGCCTTGTAAGGGCGCCGCTCTACCAACTGAGCTAAGAACCCGAATGCTGTCAACGGCCTTAGTTCAAGGCGTCGCGCAAAGCTTTGCCGGGACGGAACTTTGGAACCTTGGCGGCCTTGATTTTAATCGCGTCGCCGGTTCGGGGATTGCGCCCGGTTCGGGCGGCACGTTTGCCAACGGCGAAAGTTCCAAATCCGACCAGGGACACCGAGCCACCTTTTTTCAAGGTGGTCTTGACCGCGCCAATAGTGGACTCCAGCGCACGTGTGGCCGCCGCCTTGGAAATGTCGGCATGCTTGGCAATATGTTCAATCAACTCTGTCTTGTTCACAAGGAACCTCTCGGTAGGAGACGGAGACACGCAAAAGTATCTCCGCATAATCTTGTCACCTCACAATCCGCTACGGTTGCGTGGTGGGCTCGGTCGCACAGGACGCCAGCGGTCTGGATCACAGATCTCGAAGTCCGTACTGCTACGACCAATTAGAGCGACGGACTTCGCGTGTGTCAACCGGCCGGAAGTCAAACTTCGGTGCGGAGGCGAATTCTATTCGCATTTATTTGCCCAGCAGACTCGGGCCTCTGCGTAGCTGCCGGATTTCTTACAGTTGCTGTCGTGCCCGGCAACGATGGGGCGCCGCCGATTCAGTCATTGGCCGTGCCATCGCATCATGCCTGTACGGCTTGCGCAATTGCCCGCCCAAGATCGGTAGTCGACGCCGCGCCACCAATGTCGGGCGTGCGCGGCGCACCACTGTCTGGTGCCAGCACCTGCTCGATCGCCGCCATCACCGCGTCATGTGCGGCGCGACAACCGAGAAACTCGAGCATCATGGCGCCGCACCAGATCTGCCCAATCGGGTTGGCGATGCCCTTGCCCGCAATATCGGGCGCGGAACCGTGCACCGGTTCGAACAGCGACGGAAAAGCACGTGTCGGGTTCAGGTTGGCACTGGGCGCAATGCCAATGGTGCCGGTGCAGGCCGGGCCGAGGTCGCACAGGATGTCACCAAACAGATTGCTGGCCACCACGACATCAAAGAAATCCGGCCGCTGGACGAAGTGCGCAGTCAGGATGTCGATGTGAAACTTGTCGACCTGCACGTCCGGATATTCCTTCGCCATCAGCGCGACACGCTCGTCCCAATAGGGCATGGTGATCGCAATACCGTTGGACTTGGTCGCGCTGGTCAGGTGCCGGTTCGGACGCGAGCGCGCCAGTTCGAACGCGAAGCGCAGCACACGATCGACACCAACGCGCGACATCACGGTTTCCTGCATCACGATCTCGCGTTCGGTTCCGGCAAACATGCGACCACCGATGCTTGAATATTCGCCTTCGGTGTTTTCGCGCACGATGTACATGTCGATCTCGCCCGGGTCGCGCCGGCTGCCGTCGCGCCGTACAACCGGGGCGATGATGCCCGGCATCAGGCGCGCCGGCCGCAGATTGATGTACTGGTCGAACTCGCGCCGAAACAGCAGCAGCGAACCCCACAGCGACACATGGTCGGGGATCTTGTCGGGCCAGCCGACGGCGCCGAAATAGATCGCATCGTGGCCACCGATCTGCTCCTTCCAGTTTTCGGGCAGCATGCTGCCGTGGCGCTCAAAATAGTTCCAGCTGGAAAAATCGAAGTGGTCGAACTGAAGATCGAGGTCAAACTTGCTGGCCGCGGCTTCCATCACACGCAAGCCTTCCGGCATGACCTCCTGGCCGATGCCGTCGCCCGCGATCACTGCTATGCGTTTTCTGCTCATGCTGTTTTCCTTTACTTGTCAACTGCGAATGGTGGTCGTATGGCCCTTTGCATTGCATCGATGCCTGATTGCCTGTCAGTTCCTGTTGCGCAGCACCAGGCTCACGCCCAGCGCGGTCATGGCCATGCCCAGCACGGTCACCATCGTAATGGGCTCGTCAAACAGTACCCACGCCATGACCGCCGCAGTCGGCGGCACCAGATAAAACAGGCTGGTCACCGAGGTCGCGGCACCGCGTTGAATCAACAGATACAACAAGGAGCTTCCGCCCAGTGTCAGCGCCAGCACGGACCAGGCCATGGCACCAATCGACTCGGCATTCCAGACCAAGGGCTCGGTTTCCAGCAGGGCCAGCGGCAGCGTCACGACGAAGGCCGCGCCCAGTTGGATCGCATTGGCTGTACGCACATCGCAGGGCGCCACATGGCGCTTCTGGTACAGGGTACCCACCGTAATCGACAACAGGGCGACGAAGGCCAGCGACAGATTGAACAGATCGACATGGTCTGCGGCATGGCCAGCGCCAAACTTGCGCGAGACCACCAGCAAAAGTCCCGCCAGGCCAAGGTTCAGACCCAGCCACTGGCGTTTGCTCACCTGCGTTCCGGCAGCGGACAACCAGATCGCAGTCAGCACCGGTTGCAATCCAACGATCAATGCGGAGACGCCCGATCCCATGCCGGCCTTGACGGCCGCCCAGACGCCGCCCAAGTAACCGGCATGCATCAGCACGCCGGTGATCGCGAGATGGCGCCATTGCACTGTCCCGCTGGGCCAGTGTGAACCGGCAAGCCAGATCCAGAGAAGAAAACACGCGACTGACAAGGCATAGCGCAGCGCGAGAAAGCCAAATGGCGGGCCGTGTGGCATGCCATAGCGCGCCACAATGAAGCCGGTGCTCCAGATCAGCACAAACACCAGCGGCATCGCGCGGACCAAAAAATCGACTCGGCCGTTGGAATTCATCGCACGCGCTGTGTCGCTATCGCTCGTGGCGGGATCATTTCACCCGGGCCCGGATCTCCGGTATCGCCTTCTTCAGGTAGTACGCCATCGACCAGACCGTCAGGACCGCAGCGATCCAGATCAGCCATTGCCCCCAGCGCCGAGTGTCGATCACTCCAAATACGATGCCGTCGTACAGAAGGAACGGAATAGCCACCATTTGCCCGACTGTCTTGAGTTTGCCGATCATGTGCACCGCAACACTCTTGGACGCGCCGATCTGTGCCATCCATTCACGCAGCGCCGAGATGGCGATTTCACGCCCGATGATGATCAGGCCAACAAACACATCAGCCCGGTTGAGATGCACCAGCACCAGAAGCGACGCGCAGACCAGGAATTTGTCTGCCACGGGGTCCAGGAAGGCACCAAATGAGGAAGTCTGGTTGAGCTTGCGTGCCAGGTAGCCGTCCAGCCAGTCGGTGGCCGCAAACAGCACGAACATGATGGTGGCGATCAGGTTCTTGTTTGGCAGCGTGACGGTCGTGTCTGGCAGGTAGAACACGCCTATGATCAGCGGGATCGCGACAATGCGCGTCCAGGTCATGATCGTCGGGATCGTCAGGAACATGGTTGAATTGTGGCATGGCCCGTGCTGGCAAGTGACGAGCGCAAGTCCTCGACACCAGCCTCAGTGCAGGGCGCGGTAGATTTCCTCTGCCAGGGCGCGCGAGACGCCCTCGACGGTCGCCAGATCTTCCGCACTGGCCAGGCTGACGCCCCGCACCCCGCCAAAACGCTGCAGCAGCCGGGCGCGCCGTTTCGGGCCCACGCCCGGTATCTCCTGCAACTGGCCACCGCCAACGCGCACCCGCGCGCGCCGCGCCCGCATGCCGGTGATCGCAAAGCGGTGTGCTTCGTCGCGCACCTGGGCAATCAGCATCAGGGCGGCCGAATCCTTGCCCAGATACACTTTCTCACGGCCGTCGGCAAAGACCAGCTCTTCCAGCCCGACACGCCGACCCTCGCCTTTTTCGACGCCAACGATCAGTGACAGGTCCAGCCCCAGGGTCTCGAACACCTCGCGCGCCATGCTGACCTGCCCCTTGCCGCCGTCGATCAGCACCAGGTCGGGCATGCGCGCAGCGCCTGCGAGCGCCTCGCCGCGATCCTGCGCCAGCCGGGCCGCTTCGACCAGTTTTCCGTAACGACGGGACAACACCTGGCGCATGGCAGCATAGTCGTCGCCCGGTGTGATGCCCTCGATGCTGTAGCGACGGTACTCGGCGGCCTGCATGGCGTGGTGCTGCAGCACCACGCACGATGCCTGGGTCGCCTCGCCAGCGGTGTGCGAAATATCGAAGCATTCAATGCGCAGCGCGTCCAGATCGTCGGTCGGCAAGTCCAGCGCCTGCGCCAAAGCCAGCGTGCGCGCCTGCTGCGAACCTTCCTGGGCCAGCAGACGGGCCAGTTGCAGGGCCGCATTGGTCTGCGCCATTTCAAGCCAGATGCGGCGCTGCTCGCGCGGCTGGTGCACGACGCTGACCTTGACGCCACTTTGGTCTGACAGGGCTTGTACCAGCGCCGGCCGAATCGGCGCGCTGGTGACCAGGGAGCCCGGCACGGCGACATCCAGATAGTGCTGGGCGATGAAGGCTTCCAGCAGTTGCGTTTCCAGCGACACCGGCTCGGACGCGGCATCGTCCGGCGCGCCATGCATTGCCGAGGCATCTTCCACATGCACTGGAAAGTAGGGCCGATCGCCCAGATGACGCCCGCCACGCACCATGGCCAGA
>JBBKVW010000151.1:0-4085 GCA_037968655.1 Burkholderiaceae bacterium | reverse complement strand
CGTTCGGGCGGCCCCTTCCATTGGGTGCCGCGCCCAGGCGCGGGCATCGTCACCGGCGACTTCAATTGCGAACCCGATTCCCCCGGTCACGCCGGCATGCTGGCGCCCTTTGACGACGGCGCACCCGCGTTCACAGACGCCTGGGCCGCCGCCTACCCGGGGCAGGCCCATCAGCCCACTGTCGGCCTGTTCGACACCGTGCAGTGGCCACGCCCGATCGCGTGCGATTTCATCTTCGTTTCGGCCGACCTGGCGCCGCGCATCCGCGCCTGCGAAGTCGATAAGGCGAGCGATGCCTCGGACCACCAGGCCATGGTGCTGACGCTGGCCTAAAACGGCGGGCCCGCATGCGGCGCAGGCCGCAACGGGAGCGCGTGCCGCTTGCAGGCCGCGACCGCCCCGGCGATGATCGCCGCGTGCCCGATCGCCCCGAGAGCCCTTTGCGACTCTCTCGGATTGGGGGACAACCTGCCGTGCATTGCGGCGAATCTGCGCCCGGTATCAGGTTTGAACGCGTCAGTTCCTCATGAGTACTGCCCCAACTGCCGATCTAGATTTCTCCTACCGCCAGCGCAAGGGTGGCCTTGTTGAGGTCCTTCACAATGGCCGCATTGCGTCAAGCTTGCGTGGAACCGATGCTCTCGACTTCATCTCCGAAGTGCAGGCTTGTTCACCTGCGGAGGCTCAGCAGCTAATGGCGCGCGTCACTGGCAACTACAAGCGTGGCAACGAGCGCCTTGCGAGCGCGCATCTGCGCAATCGTCGGTAACTCATGCTTCCCTATCTCGATCGTTCCGACTCGCGTTCGAACTCGTCACTCCAGCCGGCTGGCTACAGCGTTCCGCCTCCGCCAGAGGCTGAGCTCAAACGATAGGCCACTCAGTCGAAAAGGAAACCGCATCCGATGCTCCATCAATCACTGCTCTTCCTGCACCTCGTGTCTGCCATCGCATGGCTTGGTGGCATGTTCTTCGCCTACTTCTGCCTGCGCCCGGCAGCTGCTGAGGTTCTCGAGCCACCCCAGCGCCTGCCGCTCTGGGTCGCCACGTTTGCGAGGTTTCTCCCCTACATGAGCGTTGCCGTGCTGCTGCTTCTCGGCACCGGGCTCGCAATGTTGCTGCCGGTGGGCTTTGGTCGGGCGCCGTTGGGGTGGCACGTCATGTTCACGCTTGGCCTCGTGATGGCCGCGGTCTTCGCCTACGTCTACGTAGCGCTGTTCCCCAAGCTGCGAGCGCATTGCCTGGCATCGGCATGGCCGGCTGCGGGCCAAACCCTCAATCGCATCCGCCAGCTCGTTGCACTGAATATCGGACTTGGCATCCTGGTTGTGGGCGCAGCAGTGTCGGCGCGCTGATCTACCCGATCGTGCCTTCCATCGTCTTTCAGACTCGCCGACGATTTCCAGCCCTTGTTCGCCGTGTACGCCTTTTAACGCGCGCGCGGGCGTGTCGGCCTGGCGAGATAAATTATGCCGTCCGACTCAAGCGGTAGGCACCGAACCCGAGGTCACTGACATGCCCAAGCACGAGAAGATCAACTACGTCGAATTTCCAGCCAAGGACATCGAGCGCACCAAGTCGTTCTTCGAGGCTGCATTTGGCTGGTCCTTCGTTGACTACGGACCTGACTACGCCGCGTTTTCGAATCAGGGGCTGGATGGTGGTTTCTACCGCTCGGAGCTGCAAGCCACCACCGATCGGGGCAGTGCACTCATCGTTTTGTACAGCGACAGGCTGGCAGAGACACAGGCGAAAGTGGAGAAGGCCGGCGGGAAGATCGCCAGGCCCATCTTTGCGTTCCCAGGGGGTCACCGGTTCCATTTCATGGAGCCCAGCGGCAACGAGCTCGCGGTCTGGAGTGAGGCCGGGGCCTAGCGACGGTTGGCCGCGTACTGGTGTCGCATTGGTTCCCGTCTCAGGCACCGTCACCAAGCGAGGTATGCCATGCCCATGCGCCCACCCTTCATCCGTTCGACCGACGAAGTACCCGAGCAAACCCATGTGTACCCGCAAAGCACGGAGCCGATGGGGCCGGTGCGACGACTGGGCAAGGCGGCGGGTCTTCAGCGCATCGGCATCAACGTCCAGCGCCTGCCTCCGGGCTTTCGATCGTCCTGGCCGCATGCGGAAGAGAACGAGGAAGAGTTCGTCTATGTCATCCAGGGCGAGGTAGATGCCTGGATTGACGGAGATCTCCACAGGATGATCGCCGGTGACATCGCCGCGTTTCCTGTTGGCACAGGCATCTCGCACTGCTTCATCAACAACACCGATCGCGAGGTCGTGTTGCTGGTCGGCGGCGAAGCCCCAAAGCGGGGCAGTCGGATCTTCTATCCCGTCAACCCATCCCGTCGCTCGGGCATGGAGCCATCGAATTGGTGGGACGATGTTCCGAAGCGTGAACTAGGGCCCCACGATGGGCTGCCAGACGCGGCGCGCAACAAGAAGCCCTGAACACTGTTGCATCGTCGACTTCGAGCGGACCGCCGGCGTGGGCAGCTCAACGCCAATCTCGGCCCCACAAGTCAAGACTTTCACCTCCCGCCCGCCATGCCAATTGCCATCACCCAGATCAGCCTCGCGCACGCCAGGAGCTTCCGCGACTGTCTGGAAATGGTCGCGCGCGAGAAGCAGTACCTGGCGCAGATCGAGGCGCCGAGTGTCGAGAAGGTCGAAGGCTTCGTGCGCGACAGCGTCAATGCAGATGCGGCGCAGTTCGTTGCGGTCGATGGCCAGACCGTCGTGGGTTGGGCCGACATCTTTCCGGCCTGGGCGTACGCCGTCGCGCACTGCGGCACGCTGGGGATGGGGGTGCACCCACGCTACCGCGGTCGGGGCCTGGGCAGGCAACTGCTGCTGGCGTGCATCGAGAAGGCGAAGTCCAAGGGCATCACGCGCATCGTGCTGCAAGCGCGAGCCGACAACCAGGTTGCGATCAAGCTCTATGAATCGGTGGGGTTCGCGCACGACGCGCGGCTGCGCACTGCGCTGCGATTCGATGGCGTCTACTTCGAGGCGGTGCAGATGAGCCTGCTGGCCGCGTAACGATCAGCCCTTCTCGCCGGCGCGCCACGTCGCGTCTGGCACGTTTCCAGGAGCATTTAAATCAAGGCATTCATCTACAGACGGTATGGGCCCCCCGAGGTGCTCGAGATGGTGGATCTGCCCAAGCCTGTGCCCGCAAAGGACGAACTCCTGATCCGGGTCTGCGCCACCACGGTCAGTTCTGCAGACTGGCGGGTGCGCTCATTGAGCTTGCCCGCCGGCTTCGGCCCGATGGCTCGCATCGCGTTTGGCATTCGCAAACCCCGGCAGCCGATCCTCGGGACTGAACTCGCGGGCGAAGTCGAGGCCGTCGGAGCAGAGGTCACGGCGTTCAAGCCTGGCGACCAGGTGTTCGCCTTTCCAGGCGGCCGCATGGGTTGCTACGTCGAGTACCGCTGCATCGCCGCCAACGGCCCGGTCGCGATCAAGCCCGCCAACTTCAGCTGCGAGCAGGCGGCGGCCCTGTGCTTCGGCGGCGCGACGATGCTTGACTTCTTCCGCAGAGCCGCGTTGCAGCGTGGTGAACGTGTCCTCGTCAACGGCGCGTCCGGGGCCGTCGGCACCGCGGCGGTGCAGCTGGCCAAACACGCGGGCGCGCACGTGACCGGCGTGTGCAGTGCGGGGAACGTCGAACTGGTGCGGTCCCTTGGGGCGGACCACGTCTTCGACTACACCCGCGAGGACTTCACCCAGTCGGGTCAGACCTATGACGTGATCGTCGACGCCGCCGGCACCGCGCCGTTTTCGCGCAGCGCCCGTGCGCTCTCACGCGGCGGGCGTCTGCTGCTCGTACTGGCGAGCCTCCCGGAACTGCTCAAGGCCCCCTGGGTGGGCATGACGCATACCCAGAAGGTCATCGCCGGCCCCGCCGCGGAGCGCATCGAGTACGTGCACCAGCTGGCGCAGCTGGCGGCACAGGGCGGGTTCACGCCGGTCATTGACCGGTGCTATCCGTTCGAAGCGATGCAAGAGGCGCACCGCTATGTTGACAGCGGCCGCAAGCGGGGCAACGTAGTTGTCCGCGTGGGGCGGAGCGCGCAA
>JBBKVW010000150.1:0-3560 GCA_037968655.1 Burkholderiaceae bacterium | reverse complement strand
ACAGCATCACCTCGGGCTCCATCGCCAGCGAGCGGGCAATCGCCACGCGCTGCTGCTGGCCGCCGCTCATGTGGGCCGGGTAGCGGTCTTCCATGTTCGGCAGGTCAACCAGCGCCAGGTATTTGCGCGCGCGCGCCACCGCCTCGTCGCGCGGCACCTTCATCACATGCACCGGCGCCTCGATGATGTTCTGCATCACGGTCAGGTGGGCCCACAGGTTGAAGTGCTGGAACACCATGGCCAGCTTGGTGCGCAGGCGCTGCAATTGCGCGGCATCCGCTGCATGCAGTTCGCCGGTCTTGCCCGGCACCAGCTTGAGTTCTTCGCCGGCCACGATGATGCGGCCCTGGTTCGGCTTTTCCAGCAGGTTGACGCAGCGCAGGAAGGTGCTCTTGCCCGAACCCGAGCTGCCGATGATGCTGATTACGTCCCCCGCATGGGCTTCGAGCGAGACGCCCTTGAGCACCTCGTTTTCGCCAAAGCGCTTGTGAATGTCCAGGGCCTGGAGCTTGAGGGTCTTGTCGTTCATGGTGTGTGCTCGATGGCTGGCGTCGCGGTGTCGCCCGCTCAGGCGCCCAGCAGGTCGCCACTGCGAAACGGCACGCTGCCAGCAATATTGGCCAGGTCGTCGCCGGGCAATGCATAGCGGTCATAGGTGCGGGCATACAGGATGCCCGCGACCTCGGCGCGCACTACCTGCGTGGTGTTGGCAATCGGGTCGATGATCTCGGCCACGGCATCGCCGACCTGCATGGCGTCGCCTGGCTGGGCCAGGAACACCAGCACACCCGCCGTTGCGGCCTTGACAGTCTGTGAGCCGGTCAATGGCGTGGCGACGCAAGTCGCCGATGGCAGGGGTGGGGCGTCGCCTGCGATGACACCGGCGTGCTGCAGATAGCCGAACAGCGCCTGAGCATCCTGCCCGGCCAGCCCGTGTTCGACCTGGGCCTCGCCGCGCAATTCCACTGTCGCGCTGGCACAGGCCTGCGGTAAGGAGATTGACTGCAGTGTGGGCTCTGCGCGCAGCCGATCGGCCAACTTCCACCACAACCCGGAGAAGCACTCATCGAATGACACGCCACCGGCATTGAGCGCCAGCAGCACCGCCCTGGCGCCGAGCAGGCGTGCCAGTGGCTCGATCTGCGGCCAGCAAGGCTTCTCGGTATACAGGTGCAGCACGGCTTCGCAGTCGCAATGCAGGTCGAGCACGATGTCGGCGTCGTATGCCAGGGTGACCAGGGTCTTGCGCAGGCTGTGCAGCGCGTTGGCCGGATGCCATTGCGCCAGATGTGCCCGCACGGCTGCGCGCACGACCAAGATGTTGGCCTGCGCGTCCACGCCCAACTTGGCCTTGACGTCGTCGAACACCGCGTCGGCCAGATCGGGATAGTTGCGATTGAAATTCTCCGAACTGCCCAGCTCGAACCGGCCCATCGACTTGTGGTCCACCCGCTGCGCCAGGCCAATCGGATTGGCCGCTGGCACCAGCACTACTTCGCCGGTGATCAGGCCATCGCGCTCGGCTGCCTCCAGCAAGGCGCGCAGATGGTGGGCGACCAGCATGCCCGGCAGTTCCTCGGCATGCAGGCTGGCCTGCAGGTAGGCCTTCGGACCGGCCCCGCTCTTGCCGAAATGCAGGCTGGTGACAACGCTGTGGTGGCCCAGACTCTGGTGCGCCAGCGGATGGTCGATGCGTCGCATGCTTTTTACCTCAGTGCCGGCGCGGCGCCAGATGGGCCAGGAAGCGCCGTTCGGCCAGCTTGAACAGGCCGATCAGGCAAAAAGTGGCGCACAGGTAGATTGCCGCGGCGGCCAGGTAGGCCTCGAACGGCAGGTAGAAATCGGAATAGATGCGGCTCGCTGCGGCGGTCACGTCCAACAGGCCGGGCACCGCACTGGCCAGGCTGGTGCTGTGCAGCATCATCACCACCTCGTTGCTGTAGGCCGGCAGCGTGCGTCGCATGGCGCTGGGCAGCACGATGCGCAGCATCACGGCAAAGCGGCTCATGCCGAAGGCCTGCGCCGATTCGATCTCGCCGGCGTGCGTTTCGCGGATCGCACCGGCCAGCATCTCGGCGGTGTAGCCGGCGGTGTTCAGGCTGAAGGCCAGCAGCGCGCAAAAGGCCGGTTCCTTGAAGTGGGTCCAGGGCCAGACATCGTCCCAGCGCGCCTGAATCCATTCGAGCTGACCGAGTCCGTAATAGATCATGTAGATCTGGATCAGCAGCGGCGTGCCGCGGATCACGAAGGTGTAGGCGCCGACGATGCGCTGCAGCCATTTCCAGGGGCTGGTCAGCGCCAGCGCAAAGGCCAGCGCCAGCACGGCGCCAATCGCCAGTGAGGATGAAAGCAGCCAGAGCGTCGTGACAATCCCCTCGCCATACAAGGCAAGGCTGTCGGGCCGGTAGATGACTTCCCAGTCCATCTACAACTCGCCCCGCTTGGTGCCCAGGCTGTAGCGCGCATTGAGCCGCTGCAGCACGCTCAGCGAGGCCCAGGTATAGAGCAGAAACAGACCAGCCGTGAACAGGAAAAACGCAAATGGCGAACGCGTTGCCGCGCTGGCCTGCTTGGCCAGGTAGGTCATCTCCTGCAGGCCGATCAGGCTGATCAGCGCAGTGGCCTTGATCAGCACCAGCCAGTTGTTGGTAAAGCCGGGCAGGGCATAGCGCACCAGCTGGGGCAGCGTGATGCGAATGAAGGCCTGCAGCGGACGCATGCCGAACGCGGCCGCGGCTTCGAACTGGCCGCGCGGAATTGACAGGATGGCGCCGCGGAAGGTCTCCGTCATGTAGGCGCCGTAGATGAAGCCCAGCGTCAGCACGCCAGCGCTGAAGGGCTCGATGTCCAGCGTGATGCCGGTGCCCGACAGTTCCAGCAGGTTGTTGATGCCGATGCTGCCGCCGTAAAACACGAGCAGCATCAAAACCAGTTCGGGTATGCCGCGGATGATGGTGGTGTAGACCGTGGCCAGCACTACCAGCGGCTTGTTGCCGGAAAGCTTGGCCGCCGCACCCATCAGCCCGAGCACGATGGACACCGCGAGCGCCGCCAGCGACACCGCTACCGTGAGCAGCGCGCCATTGAGGTTGGACCAGTAGTATTCGGACAAATCCGCTCGCGGTTCAATGCGATGTCACCCCGCGAAGCGCCTGGCGCCAGGGACGCCCGGCAATTCGCGATGGCGACTCTGTGACGGTGGTTCAGCCGCCGTAGACGTCGATCTTGAAGTACTTGTCGTTGATCGTCTTGTAGGTGCCGTTGCCACGGATCGCCTTGATGGCGCCGTTGAGTTCGCCCTTCAATGCAGCCTCACCCTTGCGCAGTGCGAAGCCGGCGCCAGTGCCGAAATACTTGGGAATGAACAGCTCGGGGCCTACCAGCTTGTAGTCTTTGCCTTCGGGCTTGGACAGGAAGCCGCCGGTGACTTCGAGCACGTCGGCCACGGTGCCGTCAAGGCGGCCCGATTTGATGTCCAGGTAGACCTGGTCCTGCGCTTCGTAGGGGGTGATGACCACGCCGACCTTCTTCAGCTCGCCGTTGGCGTATTTTTCCTGGGT
>JBBKVW010000149.1:0-14019 GCA_037968655.1 Burkholderiaceae bacterium | reverse complement strand
CAATGGCAGCGTCGTAGACCAGGTCGGAGCCGGCCAGCGCGCCGGTGTGCGATGCCGCGGCGCGTTGCCCCTGCGCCGAGCGGCCCGCCTTGACCACGATCACCGGCTTGTTGCGCGCGGCGGCACGGGCGGCGGACATGAACTTGCGCGGCGACTCGATCGACTCGATGTAGAGCAGGATGGCACGCGTTCGGGCGTCGCTGGCCAGGTAGTCGAGCATGTCGCCGAAGTCCACATCGGCATGTTCGCCCAGCGAGACAAAGTGCGAGAAGCCGATCGCCCGGGCCTGGGCCCAGTCGAGCATGGCGGTGACCAGCGCGCCCGATTGCGAAACGAATGCCAGCTCGCCCGGCGCGGCAGCGATGTGCGCAAAGCTCGCGTTCAGCCCGATATGGGGCGACAGCATGCCGATGCAGTTGGGCCCCAGGATGCGCAGCAGCGTCGGGCGCGCCGCGTCCAGCATGGCCTTGCGCTGGGCCGCGTCCAGACCAGCCGTCAGCACGATGGCGGCGCGGGTGCCGCAAGCGGCAAGCTCGCCAATCAGGCCCGGCACCACGGCAGCCGGGGTGCATATCACCGCCAGGTCCGCCGCGCTGGGCAGGTCGGCCGCGCGGGCATAGACCGCCTGACCATCGAGCGCCGTGTGTTTCGGATTCACCGCATAGAGGGGGCCCTTGAAGCCGCCCGTGCGCAGGTTGCTCCAGACTGTCGCACCGACGCTTCGGGCACGTGCGGAGGCGCCGAAGACGGCAACGGAGGCGGGGTCCAGCAACTGGTCGAGATTGCGAATGCTCATGGTGTCAAATCTGCATCGTAGCGTCGCGACGCCGGATCGCATGCAGACACCACGCCGGCAAGGGTGGAACTACACCCGACCTTGCCTGCTCGCGCGAACACGCCCCTTGTCGGCCCACGCATGCATCAGGCCGGCTTGATCGCCACCTTGAGCACGCCATCGCGCTGGTTCGAGAACAGCTCGTAGGCTTGCACGATGTTGTCCAGCGTGTAGTGGTGCGTGACCATCAGGCCCAGGTCGACGCGGCCAGATGCCAGCACATTCATCAGGCGGCGCATGCGTTCCTTGCCGCCAGGGCACAGCGCGGTGTTGATCTTGTGGTCACCCAGGCCGGCGGCAAAGGCCGACAGCGGGATCGTCAGGTCACTCGAATACACACCCAGGCTGGACAGCGTGCCGCCGGGCTTGAGCACGCGCAGCGCGGACTCGAAGGTGCTCTGCAGCCCCAGCGCCTCGATCGATGAATCGGCTCCGCGGCCCCGGGTGAGCTTCATGATTTCCTCCACCACGTCGCAGTTGTTGTAGTTCAGCGTGATGTCGGCGCCCAACTGTTTCGAGATGCCCAGGCGATGGTCGTTGCCGTCGACCGTGATGATGGTGGACGCGCCCAGCAGGCGCGCACCTGCCGTGGCGCACAAGCCGATCGGCCCCTGCGCGAACACCACCACGGTGTCGCCGATGCGGATGTTGGCGTTCTCGGCACCCCGAAAGCCGGTGGACATGATGTCGGGGCACATCAGCACCTGCTCGTCGCTCAAGCCGTCGGGGATGGGCGCGAGATTGGCCTGCGCGTCGGGCACCAGCACGTACTCGGCCTGGGTACCGTCGATCAGGTTGCCAAAGCGCCAGCCCGCCGTGGCCTTGTAGCCGTGGCAGCCGCACAGGCCTTGCGCAATGAGGTAGCTACCGTCCTGTGCGCTCACGCCGTCCTGTGCTGCGTAGGAATTGAAGTTGGGGCAGATGGCGCCGGCGATCACGCGCTGGCCTTCGGTGTAGCCGACCACGGCGCTGCCCAGCATGTCGATCACGCCCACCGGCTCGTGGCCCACCGTCAGCCCCCTGGCCACCGGGTACTCGCCCTTGAGAATGTGCACGTCGGTGCCGCAGATGGTCGTGGTGGTGATGCGCATCAGCGCGTCGTTGGGGCCGACGTCGGGCACCGGCTTGTCGGCCAGCTCGATGCGGCCGGGCTCGACAAAAATCGCCGCCTTCATCATTCTGGACATGGTCTTCTCCCGCTACGTTGTGCAACCGGATCAGTCTGCGCCAAACGGCTGCCGGGCCTATTGACATGCGTCAAGAAGCGATAAACCAAAGGCCAGGGCCAGGCACCTTGCACCATTTGCCCGATCGGCGAAGGGAATTGCCAGCCGATGGCACACTGTTCGCTTCCTTAAGGGGAGTAGCAGTCCCGGGCCACGCCCGGGTACGCATGTGCCGTCAATACGTCGTGTTTGCCATCCATGTGGTGGCAACCCGGCCGGTGCATGCGGAGTTGCCGCAAGGCGTTCTCCCGCAAGACCTTATGGAAAGCCTCGTCCGCTTTTCATATTTTTCAAGGTCTTGTCATGCAAACAATTGCTCCTCTGTGGCTGTGGGCCATCTTTGTCGCCATCGTCCTGGTGTCGCTGTTCATCGATTTCGTCGTGCTCAGGAAACAGGGCGCACATGCCGTCGGCATGCGCGAGGCGCTGCAGTGGTCGCTGGTCTGGATTGCGCTGAGTTTTCTCTTCAACGGCCTGTTCTGGTGGGCGGTCAGGGACAGCAGCGGCTCGATCGCGATCGCCAACACCAAGTCGCTCGAGTTCCTCACCGGCTACCTGATCGAGAAATCGCTGGCGGTGGACAACATCTTCGTCTTCCTGATGATCTTCAACTACTTTGCCGTGCCGGCGGCGTACCAGAAGCGGGTCTTGATGATCGGCATCATCGGCGCCATCGTGCTGCGCACCGTGATGATCCTGGTGGGCGGCTGGTTGTTGCAGCAGTTCCACTGGATCCTGTATCTGTTCGGCGCCTTCCTGGTGCTGACCGGCATCAAGATGTGGTGGGCCGCCGGCCAGGAGCCGGACCTGGACGAGAACCCTGCATTACGCCTGCTGCGCAAGCTGATCCCGGTCAGCCGGCATTACGACGGCGAAAAGTTCCGGACCGTCGAAAACGGCACGCGCATCGCCACGCCGCTGTTCCTGGTGATCTGCCTGATCGCCGTGACCGACGTCATCTTCGCGGTTGACTCGATTCCCGCCATCTTCGCGATCACCAGCGACCCCTTCATCGTGCTCACCAGCAATGTGTTCGCCATCCTGGGGCTGCGTGCGATGTATTTCCTGCTGGCGGCCGTGGCCAATAAATTCCACCTGCTCAACTACGGGCTGGCCGTGGTTCTGGTCTTCATCGGGGTCAAGATGTGCCTGGTCGATGTGTTCAAGATTCCGGTGCTGGTGTCGCTGGGCGTCATCGTCGGCGTGCTGGCCCTGACCATGCTGCTCAGCGTGCGCAGTGCCACCGTGCGACCCGGGACCAAGGCCTGAGGACTGAGCAGGCCCGGCACCCAATGGCCGGTGCCGGGCAGTCGTCACGCGTCAGGCGCGGCGGGTTGGCTGGATTGCCGTGCATGTGCCACTGGCAGTTCGATCCAGAATCGGTCACACTGCCATCAGATGACTGATGCACTGCCCGCGATCGGCGAAGTACTGCGCACGCCGGACACCTGCTTTGAGCAATTGCCCGACTTTGCCTATGCGCCGCGCTACACCGACATCGGTGGCTTGCGCATTGCCTGCATCGACGAGGGCCCGCCCAACGCACCGGTGGTGTTGCTGATGCACGGCGAGCCGACCTGGTCATTCCTGTACCGCAAGATGATTCCGGTGCTGCTGGCCGCGGGCCACCGTGTCGTGGCGCCCGACCTGGTGGGGTTCGGGCGATCCGACAAACCAGCCGATCGCCAGGACCATTCCTATGGCAACCAGGTGGCCTGGATGAATGCCTGGCTGGCGGCGCTGGACCTGACCGACGTGACCATTTTCTGCCAGGACTGGGGGTCGCTGATCGGCCTGCGCATGGTGGTCGATGCGCCGGATCGCTTTGCGCGCATCGTGCTGGCCAATGGTGGCCTGCCCACCGGCAGGAGCCATACGCCAAGGGCCTTTCGCATCTGGCGCGCCTTTGCCCGCTTCAGCCCCTGGTTTCCGATCGGGCGCATCGTTGCGTTTGGTTGCGTGAACCCGCTGTCGGCGCAGGAGATTGCCGCCTACGAAGCGCCGTTTCCGGACCCACGCCACAGCATCGCGACGCGGCTGATGCCCGGATTCGTTCCGACCTCGTCCAGCGATCCGCAGTCGCAAGCCAACCAGGAGGCCTGGACCTTCTTCGAACAATGGCACAAGCCATTCCTGACGCTGTTCAGCAGTCGCGACCCGGTCACCCGTGGCGGCCATCGGGTCTGGCAAAAGCGGGTGCCAGGCGCCTGGGGCCAGGCCCATGCAACTATCCGCGAGGCCGGGCATTTCCTGCAGGAAGACAAGGGCGCCGAACTGGCGCAGGCGATCGTTGAATTCATGCAGGCGACGCCTGCCCAAGCCAACTGAGCGACCGGCATCACGGCAGTGGCGCAAGGCGAGGCCCGGGCCCTGCCTTGCGCGCGACCAGCACGATGTCGCGGTGAAAGCAGCGCGGCACGCAGCGATAGACCAGACCCAATATGCGCTTGGCCCGGCTCGGGTTGCCGCGGTAGTAGCGAAAGTCGAGCGAGCTGATCGCAAACCCGGACGCCTCGACGAAGCGCCGCACTTCGCGCGCCGAGTATTCGCGCACATGGCCCATATGCCCGATCGTGCGCAACTTGCCGTACTCCGACACCGGGTCGGCCACGCTCCTGCCCAGCAGAAATCGCGCCAGGCTGGGCACCGAATAGACGTTGGGCGTGGTCAGCAACAGGAAGCCACCAGCGGCCAGCACGCGACAGGCCTCGGACAGCACCAGCGCCGGGTCGACCCGCAGGTGCTCGAAGGTCTCGCACAGCAGCACGCCGGAAAAGTGGCCATCGGCAAATGGCATTGGTTCACGCTCGACGTCGCACTGGCGTACATTGAGATCGAGCTGGCGGATCAGTCCGGCGACCCGCTGCGGCGCAAGGTCCAGTCCGACGGTGTCGAATCCGGCCAGTTTCAGCAGCCCGGTCATGTGGCAGGGCGCCGATCCGATATCGAGCAGCGGGCCGGTGGGCGACAACTGGCGCACGATGTCCAGATCGGCCTCATAGCGCTGGGCGTGGACCTGCAGATTGGACCGATGCCAATCGCGCGCCGTGCCGGTCTGCTGGGAAACCGCCGATTGCAAGGTGTCCAGCGCGACCCGCGCGCGCGCACCGGCGTTGCGACCGCTCATGCCAGCCGCGCTGCCGCGCGGGGCGAGCACTGCACACAAGAAATAGAGCCGCGCATCTTGCCTTTCGCGTGTTGAACTGGGTACCGGAACAGGCGGGCAGATTCAACCCGAATTCAGTATCGCACCGCCGTTGTAGGCCGAACCGAGGTCCGTTACGATCGTCGCATGAAAGAATCCAAAGGCAAGAAGTCCGCCAAATCGGGCGATGGCGGCAAACTGGGCAAGGGCGACTACGCCGATCTGCTCGACCCGCTGCAACTGCAGCTCAACGACATGGCGCGCTGGCTGCAGCACAGTGGCAAGCGCCTGGTCATCGTATTCGAGGGCCGCGACACCGCCGGCAAGGGCGGGGTCATATCGGCCATTTCCGAGACGCTCAACCCGCGCCAATGCAAGGTGGTCGCGCTGGCCAAGCCGAGCGACCGCGAGCGCACGCAATGGTATTTTCAGCGCTACGCGGCGCATCTGCCGGCCGCCGGCGAGATCGTCCTGCTGGACCGCAGCTGGTACAACCGGGCCGGCGTCGAACGGGTGATGGGCTACTGCACCGAGGCCGAGGCCAAAGCCTTTTTGAAGCAGGCACCGGTCTACGAGCAACTGCTGGTGGACGACGACATCCTGCTGTTCAAGTACTGGCTCACGGTCGACCAGGAACGCCAGGAAGAGCGCTTCGCCGACCGCCTGGCCGACCCGCTCAAGCGCTGGAAGCTGAGCCCGGTCGACCTGCAGGCGCGCACCAAATACGCCGAGTACGGCCGGGCGCGCGACGCCATGCTGCGCGCCACGCACACCGCCCATGCGCCCTGGACCCTGGTCGATTTCAACGACCAGCGGCGCGGCCGCATCACCCTGATCCAGCATCTGCTTGCGCATCTGCCCGACCACCAGGTGCCCGCAGCCGAAATTGCGTTGGACCCGCTGGGGCATGAACCGCTGCGCGAACGTTTTGGCACTGCGCTCAAACCAATTGAATCGGCCGGCTGACGCGTTGCATTTGAAACATGGCACACAGGCTCGCGACTGGAATCGCGGCCCGATCATCGGGCCGGCCGACCTCTGCGGCCGGCATATTTTGTACGATAAATCAGCCAATCAATGGCGGGGAAGCCTGATGAATGATCACATTGCACGCGTCTCAATAAAGACCGCGGCTATCCTTGTTTGCGTGTCAGCGCTGGTCGCCTGCGGCGGCGGCGGTGATGCGATATCCAACAATGGCGGCGGCAACACCGCTACTGCCTACGTCAGTGGAAGCGAAGAACTGGCTGCTTTCAACCTGATCAACCAGGCGCGCTCCGAGTGCGGATTTGGATCATTGGCGCGCAACGCACAGTTGGACGACGCTGCGTTCGGGCATGCGAACTGGTCGCTACTGAACAATGTCTCGGGTCACGTGCAAAACACCGGAACGGCCGCATTCACGGGGGCCACGCCAACCGACCGGATAACCGCCTCGGGCTACATCGCAACGCTCTTCGGCGCGGGCACCGGCGAAGTGGTCTCCGGCATGAATGGGACATCCGTCAAGACCGGATTCGGCATCCAGGGTGTGCGCAATCTTCTCAACGCCCCCTACCACCAGTCCGTGATGCTTGCCGGCTACCGTGACGTCGGCGTTTCGGTGCTGAACGATATCGATGTCGGATCCACACGTGGCCCACGTGTCCTCACAGTCATGAACCTGGGCTACCGTGATCCAGACGGACGCCAGTCGCTGGGCAGCACCGATGTCAGGACCTACCCCTGCCAGGGCAGCGACGGCGTGGCGCGCCAGTTGACCAACGAAACGCCAAACCCGACACCTGGCCGCGATCTCGCCCTCAATCCACTTGGCACGTCGATTTACCTGGCCGTTCGCGAAGGTCAAACCATCACGATCACCAGCGCTGCGCTGTTAAGGACTGCCGGCGCAGTGCCGGTGCAACTGCGTGCCCCCGTGACGCGGGTCAATGACCCCAACAGCGCTTACCGAAGCCATGAAGCCTTTGTATCTGCAGACTCGCCGCTCGCGCCCGCCACCCAGTACACGGCAGCCATCACCGGGACAAATTCCGGCGCAGCGTTCAACCTTGGCTTCACATTCACGACTGGAAATTAGGACCAGCCGGTCAGGCAAAAGCGGCATTCCCCTGATCCTTGGCATCTCGCGCCAGCTTGTCCAGACACCCTGTTCATGGCCGCGCCAACGCGATCGGGCTTTGTGCGAAACTTGAATTCGTAGTTTCCAATCGTCGGCCGTACGGCAACACGCGGATCGCGTGCAGGCCGACATAGACGTCGCCCTCGCCAGATCGTCCCAACAACTTGTGCCGCACTTGTGCTATGCGGCCGTGCCACGCCCCTGGACCCTTACATACCCGATGCAGGATTCATCCCCTTCCGCGCGCCAAGCCGCCATGCCCTTCATCATGGTCACGGTGCTGATCGACATGCTGGCGATCGGCTTGATCATTCCAGTGTTGCCGGCGCTGGTGGGCAGCTTCAGCAACTCGCAGGCCGACCAGGCCTACTGGTATGGCGTGGTGGCGTTTGCCTTCGGCATCTCAAGTTTTATCGCGTCGCCGCTGTTGGGCGCGTTGTCGGACCGTTATGGCCGCCGGCCAGTGCTGCTGTTCGGATTCTTCGGCCTGGGCATCAACTTTTTCCTGACCGCCTTTGCCACCCATATCGGCATGCTGATCGCCGCGCGCCTGATGGGCGGCGCCATGCAGGCCAATGCCGCGGTCGCCAATGCCTATGTGGCCGACATCACCGAGCCACAGGACCGGGCGCGACGTTTCGGGCTGCTGGGCGCCATGATGGGCCTGGGCTTCATCGTCGGGCCGGTGATGGGCGGCCTGCTGGGCGCGATCAACCTGCAGTTGCCCTTCCTGGTCGCTGGTGGCCTGACGATGCTGAACTTCCTGTACGGCTATTTCGTGTTGCCCGAGTCGCTGCCGCCGGCGCGGCGCAAGGCTTTCCATTGGCGCGCCGCCAACCCGCTGACCGCCCTGCGCGCGCTGGTGCAACTCAAGGGCGTGGCGCCCTTGATCGGGGTGGTCGCGGTCAGCGGCCTGGCGCAGTTCGTGCTGTACACCACCTGGGTGCTCTACACCACCTTCAAGTTCGGCTGGGGGCCGCTGGAGAATGGCTGGTCGCTGGCCGCAGTCGGCGTGTCGACCGTGCTGGTGCAGGGCTTGTTGATGCGCCACCTGCTGCGATGGTTTGCGCCGCCCAAGTTGGCCGTACTAGGACTGATGTCGTCGGCGCTGGCCTATGCGCTGTGGGGCGCCGCCTCCCAGGGCTGGATGATGTTCGCCGTGATCGGCGTCAACCTGCTCGGTGGCACAGTGGCGGCGGCCGTCAACAGCATGATCTCGTCGGCGGCCGACAGCCGCAGCCAGGGCCAGACCCGGGGCGCGGTGGCCTCGCTGGGCAGCCAGATGGCGGTGCTGGCGCCGATGATTGGTGCGCCGCTCTTGGCCATCGTGTCGCATCTGCCGCGTGGCGACTGGCGCATCGGCGCGCCGTTCTATTTCTGCGCGGCCTTGCAAACGGTGTCCTTGCTGCTCGCATTGCGGCACATCCGCCGCAACGTGCACCCGGTTGCCGCCTGACTGCGGCCGGCCACGACGCGCACAGTCCGCGATCAGTGATCAGGACGCCTCTTTCACCGTAATGCGCCACAGGGTGCGCGCGTCCGTGAGATCGGTCAGTGGCGCGGCATGCAGTAGCTGGGCGTTGTCCCACACCACCACGTCGCCGATGGAGTAGTGGTAGGTGTGGCGATACCGGGGCGCGGTGGCATGGTCCTTGAGTTCATCGAGCAAGGCCACGGCCTGCGCGTCGTCCATGCCGTCGATGGCGAAGGAACTGCCCGAGACGCCGTACAGCGCCTGCACGCCGGTATGCGGGTGCGGCCGCGCCAGCCGATGGCGCACCCAGTCGACCTTTTTCTTCTGGCTCTCGCTCAATACCGAAGCCACCGTGCGCGATTGTTCGTTCAGGTCATCCCGGTTGCCGTATTGGTGCCGCACCACCAGCGGCTCGATGCGCGCGCGCATGTCCGCCGGCAGATCAGCATAGGCCCGGGTCTGGTTTGCAAACGTGGTGCCGCTGCGCTCGCGTGGCATCTGGATCGCATGCAGCATGGTGCAACGCGCCGGCACCGGCAGATACGAATAGTCGGTATGAAAATAGGTACCGGCATCGAGCAGTCCGATCGGCTTGCCGTCGCGCCGGACGTTCGAAAGGATCAGGATGTTGGGGTCCTGCGGATGGTGGAAGGTGTCGATGACATGGGGCTCGGGCCGCCCCCAAAGGTTGGAGAAGCGCACGAACTGCCGGGGCGACAGGGTTTGGCGCGGGAAGACCACGAAGCAGTGGCCATGCAGGGCCTGCTCGACCTGCGCAAATAGCTCGGGCGCCAGATCCTGTGACAGATCCAGGCCGGTGATACGGGCGCCAGCTATGTCTGATACCGGCTCTATCGTCAACATGGCGCTCGCACCTGCGCTACAAGCCCGTGGCCAGGAATCCCCCGTCCACGGCAATCGTCTGTCCGTTGACGAAACCGGCCGCGGCGCTGGCCAGATAGATCGCCGCGCCAACCAGTTCGTCGACCTCGCCAAAGCGCCCGGCAGGCGTGCGCGCAAGGGCCAGCGCCTTGCGCTCGGGCGCCATCTTGTCGCGGTTGAGTTCGGTCATGAAAAACCCGGGCGATATGGCGTTGACGCGCACGCCACGCGCGGCCCATTCGGCGCCCAGCGTCTGCGTCAGGCTCAGCACGCCGGCCTTGGCAATGGCGTACAACGCACTGCGCGGCCAGCCGCGGTGCGAGGCCAGCGATGCAATGTTGATGATGGCGCCACTGCCGCGTCCCAGCATGTGGCGGCCGACCTCGGTGCAGGCAAAAAACACGCTCTTCAGATCGGTGTCGACGATGGCATCCCAGTCTGCCCGGTTGAACTCCTCGGCCGGCTTGAGCACGGTGATGCCCTGGCAGTTGACCAGTACGTCCAGATGCCCCTGCTCCGCCAACGCGATGCCGACCAGGCCGCGCAGGCCGTCCTCGGTGCTGACATCGGCCTGGTAGCCCGAGACCGGTCCCAGGGCGCCGAGTTCTGCCAGCGCCTGCGCCAGTTTGTCGCCGTTGCGCCCGGCGATCACCACCTGGGCGCCGGCCTGCAGATAGCCGGCCGCGATTGCCTTGCCAATGCCGCTGGTGCCGCCGATGACCAGTGCGATCTTGCCCTGCAGGCCGAAGTCGGTTTGAGGATTCATGCGCGTGTTACCGGACAAGTTCAGGCGAAATGAGCTGGGGCAGGATCAGCGTGATCTCTGGCCACAGGATGATGCCCACCAGCACCACCAGCATGGGTATCAGCATGATCATGGTGTCCTTCAGGGCGTATCGCAGCCGTACCCCTGCGACCGAACACGCCACCATCAGGCATAGGCCATACGGCGGCGTCACCAGGCCGAAGGCCAGTGACACGATACCGATGATGGCGAACTGGATCGGGTGCATGTCGACCGACTGCACCAGCGGCTGCAGCGTCACGCCGACGATGATGATGGCCGGGATCGCGTCGAGGAAACAACCGGTGACCAGGAACACCCCGGCAATGAAGAAACCCACGCCGGTGATGCCCAGGTTCCAGTCCGTCACATGCTCCAGCAGGGCCTTGGGTATCTGGTAGTACGCCAGCAGCCAGCCGAACGCCGACGCCGTGCCGACACAGAACAGCGCGATGGCCGACAGACGGCCGGTCTCGGACAAGGCCTCGACCAGGCGCTTGATGTCCATCTCGCGGTATACGAATGCGGTCAAGGCCAGCGCGTAAAGCACCGCCACGGCAGCCGACTCGGTCGGCGTGAACCAGCCCAGCAAAATGCCACCAACGATGATGAACGGTGTCATCATGGCCGGGATCGACTGCAGCGCGGCGGAGAAGAACTGGACAAACGTCGAGCGCGGATGAACCGGATACTTGCGGCGCACCGCGTACACATGGACGGTCACCATCTGTGCTGCGGCGATCAGCAGGCCCGGGATGATGCCGGCCAGATACAGTGCGCCGATCGAGGTCGAGATCACCCCACCCCACACCACCATCAGGATCGACGGTGGAATGACCACCGCCAGTGTTGACGAGACAGCGGTGACGGCGATCGAAAACGACAGGTCGTAACCCTCCTTGGTCTGCGCGTCGATGAAGATCTTGCTCTGGCTCGCGGCGTCGGCCGTGCTGGAGCCCGAAATGCCGGCAAAAAACACCGACAGCACCACGTTGCACTGCGCCAGCGCGCCGGGCATGCGCCCGACCATGGTGCGCGACAGCACCACCAGGCGGTCGGTGATGCCGCCCACGCCCATCAGATTGGCGGTGAGCAGGAACAGCGGCACTGCCAGCAGGATGAACGAGTTGTAGGACTTGAAGGTCTCGTTGAACAACATCATCGGCGAGAGTCGCGGCTCGTACACCAGCACGGGCAGGCAGGCCAGGCCCAACGCGAACGCCACCGGCACGCGCATGGCAAGGAAGAAGAAGAACGCACCGAACAGCACAATGGACGCCATGCCCGGGCTCAGCATCGACTGCATCATGCTGCGTCTCCCGCTGCGATGGTGCGTATGTCGGCCAGGAACTGCTCGCCCAGGAACAGTGCCCAGGTGATGCCGGCCACTGGCCAGGCGATGAAGATATAGGTCATCGGCAACTCAGCGAGCTCCGAACTCTGGTTCCAGCCGAACTGCACGAATTCGATGCCCCAGTAAACGTAGACCACGGCAAACACCAGGATCAGCAGGTTCGTGACGACGCGCAACATGGCATTCGGCCGGGGCTTGAGCGTGGGCCAGACGTCGACGTCGAAGTGCGTGCCGTCACGCACCGCGATCATTGCGCCCAGCATGACCATCCAGATGAAGACGAAGCGCGACAACTCCTCGGTCCAGATGTACGACGGTATGAGTTGCGTGTAGCGCGAGATCACCTGCATCGTGATCGGCACCATCAGGATGGCCACGGCGGCCACCATCAGCCAGCGCAGCAGCGACTGGTAAGCGTCCAGAATCTTCTTCATCAGGCGTTCCCGAAAAAAGGCAGCGCGCCGCCGCGGCAAGGCCGGGGCGGCGCGGCAGGTGTGGCTTTACTTGATGGCCAGGATCTTGGCGTGGATCGCGTCGGCGCCGATCTCCTTGGCATAGGCCGCCATCACCGGGTCAACCATGGCCTGCATCTTGGCGCGGTCGGCAAACGGGATGCGCTTGAGCTTGCCACTTTTTTCGAGCGCCTCCAGCTTGGCGCTGTCTTCCGACGACTCCAGCTGACGCCCAAATGCACCGGCTTCCTTGCCGGCCTTGAGAATAGCCGCCTGCAGGTCGGCCGGCAGCTTGGCAAATGTCTTGCCCGAGAAACACAGCGGCCGGATCGTGATCGCGTGCTGCGTCATGGCCAGTTGCGGCGCCACTTCATAGAACTTCATCTGCTCGACGCCGGCAGCCTCGTTCTCGCCGGCGGCGATGACGCCGTTCTGGATCGCGTTGTAGACCTCGTTGTAGGCGATGACGGTGGGCGCCATGCCGGCGGCAGCAAAGGTGCGGCTCCAGATCGGCGCACCCTGCACCCGCACCTTGAGGCCCTTTATATCTTCCAGATTCTTCACCGGCTTATTGACGAACAGGTTGCGCGTTCCGCCGCCGGCATATCCGATCAACATGACCTCGGCCTTCTGCGCAACCTCGTCGGCGATCGGCTTGAGCACATCGGAATCGAGCACCTTGTTCCAGTGGTCCAGGTCGCGGAACAGGAAGGGCGCATCGATGAACGGAGCGGCCTTGGAGAAGGTCGACATGTGGGCCGGTGAGACAATGGCGAAATCCACCGCCTTGCCCTGGTTCATGTAGGCGAAATAGTCTTTCTCAAGGCCCAGTTCGCTGTTCTTGTGCATCACGAAGTTGACCGGCTTGCCGTAATACTTGTTGACCAGTTCGCCGAACTTCACCAGCGACTTGGTGAAGGCATGGTCGTCGTTGAATTGCGATGCGCCGTGCAAGGTGATGACCTGCTGTGCGCTTGCCGCGAATCCCGTCGCTGCCAGTGCCAGCGCAACGAAGGTGGCGCGCAGCTTGCCGCCGAGAATGTGTGTGCCCATGGTGTCTCCTGCTGTGACGGTCGCGCGTCAGGTAGTGGAAGGTGCCGCTCAGCCGGCTGCGACCGGTCCACTTTAGGCCGCTCCACGACAGGAGTCAAAGGTAATACGATAGGTGTGTACCCTAGGGTGGTGCTGAATGCGGCCGCGTGCCGCGCGGGATCAGCCTGGCCTTTCCCCATCTTGCCGAGCCAGTTATTTCCGCGTGGCCGCCTGCCAGGCAGTATCGGCCTGCGCCCGATAGGCCTTCCAGTCCCCGTCAAGCCAGCGCTGGCGGCCGCGTTCGGCATAGAACAGGAACAACTGGTCGCCGAAGAACTCCCAGACCTTGCCGTCGGTGGCGATCAGGCCTTCGCCCAGCGACAGCGCATTGGCGCAATGGCCGTTGTAGTTCGGGACGTAACGGGCCGGGTCGGCGGCGAACTTGTCGGCGCTTTCGCGGGACGCGAAACGCCAGCTGGCGCCCAGATGCTGGACTTCGAAGCGTTTGTCGCCGCTCAGCACCTGGTGCGCCTTGCGCACCTCGGGCGCGAAGTACGACACCGTGTCCTGGCCGCCAATGGCGGTGCTGCTGAAGAAGCCGGTGCTGACCGGTTCGGCAGCAGATGCCGGGCCGAGCCACACGAACAACATGAAAAAGGCGGATATCAGACGTGGCAGCATGGTCTTCCCTTGCAATGGTCGGGTGGCTTGGC
>JBBKVW010000148.1:0-7305 GCA_037968655.1 Burkholderiaceae bacterium | reverse complement strand
CGCGGTGGCATCCACGCGATGCACATGAGCGTCATGAAGGCGCCCGACATCCGCTACGCCGCGCTCTCGACCATGCCCGAACTGAAGGGACGCCAGAGTCCCTATGGACTCGACGACTTCCGCAAGACGGTTCAAGGCGGTCGCCATCCCGACGGCGAGAAGCTCGACTCCGACATGCCGCGATGGCAGATGAGTGAAGCTGACTTGAGCGACTTGTTTTCGTTCTTGAAGTCCCTGCCGCAATAATCCGATGTCGATCTGGCGTGCATCTTCCGTGATGCAAGCTCAAATGGTTCAACCGGGAGGTGACCCCATGAAGATCAACGATGAAAACCTGTCGTTGGCGCGCCAGCTTTGTGGATGGGACTCAGAGGATGGTGGAAATGGCCGCCAAACCGCCGCCAAAATAGTACAAATCAGTCTGCAACCCGCATGAATGCTCGCATGCGGCAGTCATGCTGCATCATGGGTGTGTGGGCGGAGAGGTCGACGTTTGTTGCGGTTGGTGATGGATTGGCTTTTTGCATCAATGACTTACCTGCGCATCGACAAGCCAAACAAAAAGTCGGCAATCAGATTCGTAGGGATTATCGTGGCGTAACTTGTGACGGCTGAATGACTGCAATAAATCTTTGACGACAGGCGCTCTCGCGCGCACGCGAACTTTGAACCATCCGACGTACAAGTCGGTTTTTTTTCAGATTAGCTATTCAAAGATCATTGATAGGGGACTCGCGGGTCGCCGTTCGCAGTGCACACCGGTGTTGTCTGCACCTGTTGTCCGTGGCGTAGTTCAGCGCGCGCCGGCGCTGACCAGCATCTTCTCCATAGCGGCAAAACCGTGAGAGCGTGCCAGTTGGAGCGGTGTCTGCGCCTGTCTGTCTTTCAACTGGGTATTCGCGCCGGCGGCCAGCAGGTCGCGGACCACGCGTTGGTGACGCGCTCCGCCGTCGCCCAGCACGATGGCTTCGATCAGCGCGGTCCAGTGCAGGTTGTTGACGTGGTCGAGCGGGGCGCCGGCGGCAATCAGTTGGCGCACCACGCCGTCGTGCCCCAGGTGGGCCGCCGCAATCAGGGCCGTGCCGTCGTAGCGGCTGGTGACGAGTTTGGCAGTGGCGCCTTTGGTCAGCAGCACATGCAAGGTTTCTTCGTCATCGGCCACTGCGGCAATCGTAACGGCGTCATAGCGGTCCTTATCAAGTGTTGCCGGATCTGCGCCAGCGTCCATCAAGGCGGCCACGGTACCCCGCTGGCGGGCGAAAGTGGCGACATGCAAGGGCGTGCGACCATTTCCGTCGGTTTGCGCAAGCGCCTGCGGTGTTGCCTTGGTCAGACGCGTGACGGTGGCGACATCGCCTCTGTGGGCGGCGCCATGCAGGCCCGTGTAAGCTGCAATCTCAGATGGTGAAGGAGCCACCTGCGCAGCCGAAGGCAGGTGCATGAGTCCAAGCGCAAGAGCGAGCGCCGCACCCGCTGGGGTCAAGGCGCTGAAACGCGGTCCCGCAGGCAGCGGCTTCACTTGAGTTGGTCCTTGACCTTCTCGAGCGCGGCCATCGCACATTGTTCGTCGAGATGCCCGCCGGGCGCGCCGCCCACGCCTACTGCACCAATCACTTCGTTGCCGACTTTGACCGGCACGCCGCCGCCCAGCAGCAGATAGCCGGGCAGATAGACCAGATTGGCTGCAGCCGGATTCTTCTGCGCAGTTTCCATGATGGCCAGCGTCGTGTTTTTTGCCGAAGCCGACGTGAAAGCCTTTTGCTGGCTGGCGGCCAGCGTATGGGGACCGGCGTTGTCGGCGCGGTGTACCGCACGCACGCTGGCGGCGCGGTCGACGACGGTGGCGGTGACCGCGTATCCATTGGCCTGGCAAGCTGCGACGCTGGCCGCCGCGATCTGGTTGGCCAGTTCGAGCGACATGTTTTTCTCGGTGCGAACGGCCTGGGCCTGGACCAGTGGGGCAGCGACGAGCAATGCGAGCAGGACGGATCTTGAGACAGTTTTCATGGAATACTTTCGGATAGACGCGGCCGGAATCGGGCCGTGCCATGACTCTAGTTTCCCAAGGCCCACGCGGCCATTCGTGCGAACACGCGTCGCGCTAGGTAGAACTACGGACCCGTGTCGACCACATCTCCATATCGGCGGATCAGTTGTGCCAACGAGTCGACCTCGAGCTTGGCCGACAGGTTGGCCCGATGGGCCTCGACCGTGCGCGGTGACAAACCGAGTAGACGGGCGATCTCCTTGTTGGTCAGTCCCGTGACCACCTGGGCCAGGATCTCGCGCTCGCGATCGGACAGGCGCGCCACGCGGGCATGGGTTTCCCGGTCCGCCTGGACGCGTTCGCGTGCAAGTCCGTGCGCGCGCACGGCGTGGTGCAAGGCCTCGATCAGCGTCTCGTCATCTACCGGTTTTTCGAGGAACTCGGCTGCACCCGACTTGAATGCGCGCCGGCACATCTCGACCGTGCCGTGTCCGGTCAGCATGATGACGGGCTGGTCGACACCTTGTTCGCGCAGTTGGTCCAGCACCGACAGGCCACTGGTGCCCGGCATGCGGACGTCCAGCACGATGGCGCCGATGGCGTCGCGGTCGAACCCGGCCAGGAAGTCCTGCGGATGCTGCCATGTCTGTACGCGCAGGTCGACAGTGCCTATCAGCAGCGCCAGGCTTTCGCGCACGGCCAGGTCATCGTCGACGATATGAATGAGTGGCGAGGTCGCGGTCATGGATGGGTTGCAGCCAAGGGTAATGCCAATCGGAATTGCGCCCCGCCAGCGTCGGCATTGCTTGCTTGCAGGCTCCCGTGCATGGACTGCGTCAGCGCTTCGCACAGGCTCAACCCCAGGCCCAGCCCACCGGGGCGGGTGGAATAGAACGGCTCGAACACGCGTGCAAGATCGTCGGGGTCGATTCCGGGCCCGTTGTCGCTGATCGTCACGATGCCCTGGCTTTGGTCTGCGTGCAGTCGGACAGTCACCATTGGTTCGGGTTCAGTCCGGTCAGACAATGCCTGCAGCGCGTTGTTGAGCAGGTTGTGCACGATCTGCTCCAGCGCCACCGGATCGGCCAACACGCGCACCGACGGCCCGCGCATCGACACGGTCACACGGTGTCGCCGCTGTTCGGGCTCCAGCAGATCGAGTACATGGCGCACTGTTGCCAGCAGGTCGACGTCCCGGACATGCGCCGCAGACTCCGGTGTCTCGACCTGGCGTCGCAGGCGCGTCACCACGTCAGCCGCGCGGCGACCCTGTGCTTCGATCTGCCCGACCGCATGGCGCACCGTGTCCAGGGCTGGCGGATCGTCGGCGAGCAACCGGCGCGCGGCTGCAGCATTCGCAACCACCGCAGTCAATGGCTGGTTCAATTCGTGGGCCATGCCGGCGGCAAGTTCGCCCAAAGTATTGAGCCGTGTGATTTGCCCGAAACGCAGCAATTCCAGTGCGCGCCGACTGCTTGTGCGCGCCTTGTGCCAGGACGCCAGACCTGTGACCAGAGCAACGGCAAGCAAGGTCCATGTGAGCAACCAGTGCCATGGCCAATCGGTCGGCCCGGTGGCCCGGTGCAACTGAAGCTCGAACGGCTGGCTGTCGGGTGCCAGGCGCTTGGCAAACACAAAACCTGCAGTCAGACCCAGAGGCTGGGTTGCCACGCTTTGGCCAGGCTGCAGCACCAGGGTGTGTCCCGCATGCACAAGCGCGACTCGCACTGCTCCTTCCTGTTGCACGGGCCACTCCTGCCAGGGAACCATGCGCGCAACGTCGATGCGCAGCGCAAAACTGTCGGGCTCCCCCGCCCGCACCAGGGTGTATTGGCCGACCCTTGCATCGACCGGCCCCAGGACGGCGTATCCGGTGGCGCGCGATCGTTGCTCTGCGTCCTGGAGTTCTGCGTCCGCCCATGGTTGGGGCCCTGTCCGCCGAAGTACCGTCAGTACCTGTGGATAGAGCGCTGGCAGACCCGCTTCCGGCCGTTGGCGCGCATCCACCGCCGGTGCCAGCAAGGACAGGGTCGCCAGAATCGCATCGTGCTGCGCCGCGCGTTGGCTCAGCAGCCGGTGCGCGATACGAGCGTCGGTCTGGAATTGGGCGCGTCGATCCGCGATGTCGGCTCGCACGATTGCGAACACGCCGACGGCGATCAGCGAACAACAGCCGATGGTCCATCCCAAGTTCGCCAGTCGACCTTTGCCCATGATTGAAATTGTGCCCGAGTCAAGGCCGCTTGCGCCCGCGTGGCGCCATGCGCGTCAACGCCGCTACTGCTATTGAACTGCGCCGCCTTCGGGCCGCGAGATGATGCCCAGGGCCGCGTCGTCGGGGCTTGGCGTCATGCCGTCGCGATGCGGATCAGGTTGGTCGTTCCCGGCGTGCCAAACGGCATGCCGGCGATGGTGACAATGAACTCGCCGGCTTGCGCGAAGTGGTCACGGCGCGCCACCTCGATGGCGCGCTGCGTCATCTGGTCCACATCGGCCACATCGGCGATATGCACCGAATGCACGCCCCAGACCAGGGCCAGTCGCCTGGCTGTCGACAGGATAGGGGTCAGGCTCAGAATGGGCGACTCCGGCCGCTCGCGCGCCGCGCGCAGGCTGGTGTGGCCGGAACTGGTGTAGCAGACGATGGCAGCGGCTTGCAGCAGGGCCACCGCTCGCCGCATCGCGCAGCAGACGGCTTCGGCGACGTCGCCGCCGGGTCGGGCTTGCGTGTGCGAGGCGTCGATCAGCTGGCGATATTGTGGGTCCGCCTCGACCTGTTCGATGATGCGGTTCATCATGTCGACCGCCACCACCGGGAATTTTCCAGAAGCCGATTCGGCCGACAGCATCACCGCGTCGGCGCCATCGTAGATGGCAGTGGCCACGTCCGATGCTTCAGCACGCGTGGGTACCGGACTTTCGATCATGGACTCGAGCATTTGCGTTGCAACGATAACGGGCTTGCCCAGCCTGCGGCAGGTGCGCACGATGCGTTTCTGGATCGTGGGCACCCGCTCTGCCGGCAACTCGACGCCCAGGTCGCCACGCGCGACCATTACCGCATCGGTCAGCGCGACGATTGCCTCGAGGCGTTCGACCGCCGATGGCTTTTCGAGCTTGACCACGATCGATGCGCGATCGCCGATGAGCGCGCGGGCCTCGGTCACATCCTCGGGGCGCTGCACGAACGACAGTGCGATCCAGTCGGCTCCGTGTTCCAGGGCGAACGCCAGGTCGCGATGGTCTTTCTCGGTCAATGCGGTGATCGGCAGCACCACGCCGGGCACGTTGACACCCTTGCGCTCGGACAGTTGACCGCCAACGATTACGGACGTGTCGGCGAAGTCAGCGCCGCAACGTTCCACCTTCAGGCGAAGTTTTCCGTCGTCGAGCAGCAATTCGGCGCCGGGTACCAGCGCCGCGAATATTTCGGGATGGGGCAGGCCGGCGCGCCGGGCGTCGCCGGGAGCCGCGTCAAGGTCGAGGCGAAAGCGCTTGCCAACCTCCAGCATGACAGGGCCATCGGCAAAGGTGCCGACGCGCAACTTGGGACCCTGCAGGTCGGCCAGGATGCCGATCGGGCGACCAGTCTCCTTTTCCAGTGCGCGCAGCGCCTCGAACCGCAGGCGATGGTCGTCGTGGCTGCCGTGGCTGAAGTTGAGCCGGAATACGTCGACTCCCGCCATGAATAGCGCACGCACAACTACGGGATCCGAACTGGCCGGTCCCAGGGTTGCGACAATCTTGGCGTTACGGGTTCTGCGCATGTTCAATCCTTTGTAGGCGCATCGATCAGGATGGCGCGGAAGTCGTTCACGTTGGTCAAAGTAGGACCAGTCACGACCGAATCGCCCAGGGCTTCGAAGAAGCCGTGGCCGTCGTTGTCGGCCAGACGGTCCATCGGCGACATACCTGTAGCCCATGCGCGTTGCAGCGAATCGGGCGTCACGATGGCACCGGCGATCTCTTCCTGGCCATCGACGCCATCGGTATCGGCTGCCAGCGCCTGGATCTGCGCGTGGCCGTCCAGCGTGATGGCCTTCGACAGCAGGCATTCGACGTTGCGGCCGCCGCGGCCTTTTCCGCGGACCGTCACCGTGGTCTCACCGCCGGAGAGCAGCACACAGGGAGCGGCCACCGGTTGCCCATGCCGTGCCACCTGCAATGCGATGCCGGCCAGTACCTTGCCGACATCGAGCGCTTCGCCTTCGATCGCGTCGCCCAGGATGTAGGGTGTGACGCCGGCGCCGCGCGCTAGCGCCGCAGCGGCTTCCAATGCCATCTGTGGCGTGACGATCATGCGCGTCTCACTGCGCGCAAGCCGTGGGTCGTCGGGTTTGATGGATTCACCGTCACCACTGGTCAATACCCGCACCACCTCCGGCGGTAGGTCGATGCCGTCGCGCCGAACAATGGCCAGCGCGTCTGCGCAGGTCGTCGGATCGCCGACGGTCGGGCCCGAGGCGATATCGATCGGGTCGTCACCGGGCACATCGGAAATCAGCAGCGTCAGCATTTGCGCCGGATGGCTGGTGGCGGCCAGGCGTCCACCCTTGATGGCCGACAGGTGGCGGCGCACGCAGTTCATCTCGCTGATCGTGGCCCCGGACTTGAGAAGGGCGCGATTGACCGTCTGCTCATGTTCCAGGCTCAGTCCGGGCAATGGCAGCGGCAGCAGCGACGAGCCGCCACCAGAGATCAGGCACAGAACGAAGTCATCTTGTGTAAGGCCGTCTACCAGATCCAGCAAACGCTGCGCCGCGGCCAGGCCTGCGGCATCGGGCACCGGATGGGAGGCTTCGACGATCTCGATGTGTTTGCACGGTACTGCGTATCCATATCGCGTGACCACCAGGCCACCGAGCTGCGACTTGTCACCGGCCCAGTGCTCTTCGACTGCATGTGCCATCGCCGCCGATGCCTTGCCGGCCCCGATCACGATCACGATCAGGCGACCTCGCCCCAGGTCTGCCGGTTTCGGGAGATGAGCCGGAATACACAGCGACGGCTGGGCGGATGCCACTGCCGCCGCGAACAGGTGCAGCAGCAGTTCGCGTCCGCGCTGTGGGCTGCCTGGGCTGGACAAGTCCATACTCGGCCGTCCTGCGCCGGCTTCAGCCAGCGACCTGGCCAATTTCGAAGTTCGACAGTTTCTCGAGCGCGCGCACCATGCCCGAGTGGTCCCAGGCCGCGCCACCGTGCGCGATGCAGGCGCTGAACAGCTGCTGCGCCGTCGACGTGGCGGGCAAGGCCAGGCCCAGCGATTTGGCCGCGCCCAGCGCCAGGTTCAGGTCCTTCTGGTGCAGCGCGATGCGAAA
>JBBKVW010000147.1:0-7390 GCA_037968655.1 Burkholderiaceae bacterium | reverse complement strand
CCGCCCTGCAGCTTGAGCGACAGCTTCGAGGCGTCCGACAACAGGTCGAAGTAGCCCGCCTCGGTCGCGGCCAGATAGCGCTTGGCCGCCACATGCATGCGCACTGGTTCGGTCAGCTCGGGACCGAAGTATTGCGACAGCCAGGCCGAGCCGGTCGACTCATGCTGCGTGTCCACGCCGGTGTCGGCGACGTCCTGCGGCAGGTCGTGCAGCATATGGCCGATGTCGTGCAAGTAGGCTGCCGCCACCAGCGCATCGGATGCGCCATCGCGCTGCGCAAAGGCGGCGCATTGAATGGCATGCTCAAGCTGGCTGACGCCCTCGCCATAGCCTTCCTGCCCACGCCGCGCGAACGCCGCGCGGATTTCATTCATTGCGTCCATGGTCTGTCCTCCGAACCTGGGAAATGCCCTTTGGCGGCACCGCGTATGGCGCCGACCCTGCAGGCGAAAGCGTCAATGTAGCAGCGTCACTTTGGACAACACGCGCGCCAAGCCAGTGAATCTACTTGCGCGCCTCATGCAGCGCCACCATGCCAGCGGCAACGATCAGGATCGCACCGCCCACCGTGGTCCAGCGCGGCACCTCGGCAAAAAACAGAAAACCCCACAGCGGCGCCCACAGGATGCCGGTGTACTCGAAGGGCGTGACCCGATTGGCCGCACTGATGCGATAGGCATTGGTCAACAACAACATGCCGGCCGATGCGATGACGCCACATGATGCGATCAGCAAACCATCGGCAACGCTTGGCCAGACCCAGGGCCGTACCAGAAAGGACACGCTGGGATGGCCCGCGTCCTCGATGCCCAGCCAATGGGTGGCCAGCGCAATTACTGCTGCCCCGGCCAGGAACACCCCGTTCTGGTAGAAGGCCATCACGGCGGCCGGTTGCGCGGTGCCGATGCGCCGCGCCATCAACATCGAGGTGGCATACATCAGCGCCGCCAGCAGCGACAACAGCGCCGCCCACTGGAACAGGCCGCTGCCGGGCTGCAGGATCACCAGCACACCGGCAAACCCCACCGCCAGCGCGCCCCAGGTACGAAGGCCTATGTGCTCACCCAGAAACGGGCCGGCCAGCGCGGTCACGAACAGTGGCACCGTGAAATACAGCGCCACGGCGTAGGCCAGGTTCATGGCCGGGAACGCCATGTAGTAAGCGGTGTAAGACACGAACATGATGGCGGCGCGCACCGACAGCGAACGGAACTGCGGCGTGAAGATGGAACGCCAGCCCGCCTCCAGTTGCACCAGCAGCAGCAGGATGGGAATGGCGACCAGCGAGCGGATCACCACCACCTGGGTCAGCGGATAGTCACCGCTGACCTGCTTGACCACCGCGTCCTGCAGCGAAAAGACGAACACCCCGGCACACAGCAGGCGGATCCCGCGGGCAGGATCGGGGTGTTTGGCCAAGATGCGTCAGGCTTTGGCGATCACCTGCGCCATCTCCAGCACCTTGCAGGAGTAGCCCCACTCGTTGTCGTACCAGGCCACCACCTTGACGAAGGTGCCGTCAAGCGCCATGCCGGCGTCGGCGTCGAACACCGAGGTGCAGCTTTCGCCGCGGAAATCGGTCGACACCACCTTTTCCTCGGTGTAGCCCATCACGCCCTTCATGCTGCCCTCTGAGGCCTTCTTCATCGCGGCGCAGATCTCGGCGTAGGTCGCCTCCTTGGACAATTCAACCGTCAGGTCGACCACCGCCACGTCCGAGGTCGGCACCCGGAACGACATGCCGGTCAGCTTCTTGTTCAGCTCGGGAATCACCACGCCCACCGCCTTGGCAGCACCGGTGCTGGACGGAATGATGTTTTCCAGAATGCCACGTCCGCCGCGCCAGTCCTTGTTGGACGGGCCGTCGACCGTCTTCTGCGTTGCCGTGGTCGCATGCACCGTGGTCATGAGGCCGCGCTTGATGCCCCAGTTGTCATGCAGAACCTTGGCCAGCGGGGCCAGGCAGTTGGTGGTGCACGAGGCGTTGGAGATGATGGCCTCGCCCTTGTAGGTCTTGTCGTTGACACCGTAGACGAACATCGGCGTATCGTCCTTGCTGGGCGCGGACATGATCACCTTCCTGGCGCCCGCGTCGATGTGCTTTTGCGCCGTTTCCTTGGTCAGGAACAGGCCGGTCGATTCGATCACCACCTCGGCGCCGACCTCGCCCCACTTGAGCTCGGACGGGTCCTTGACCGCGGTCAGGCGGATCTTGCGCCCATTGACCACCAGGGTATTGCCGTCCACCGCCACCTCGCCCTTGAAGCGCCCGTGTACCGAATCATGCTTCAACATGTAGGCCAGATAGTCGGGCTCGAGCAGGTCGTTGATGCCCACCACCTCGATGTCCTTGAAATTCTGCACTGCCGCTCGAAACACCATGCGGCCGATGCGGCCGAAGCCATTGATACCAATCTTGATTGCCATTGCATGTACCTCCGTTGATTGAAACTGAAAAAATGCCTTTGCGCGCCGCTGCTCAGCGCCTGGCGAGCGCCTTTTGCACTGTGGCGGCCAGGTTTTCCGGCGTGAAGCCGAAATGCTTGAACAACACCGGGGCCGGCGCTGACTCACCATAACTGTCGATGCCCACGACTGCCGCGCAGCCGTATTTCCACCAGCCGTCGGTGACGCCCATCTCGACCGCGACGCGCGGCAGGCCCTTGGGCAGCACCTGGTTCTTGTAGGCCAGCGACTGGCGGTCGAATGTGGTGGTGCTGGGCATGGACACCACGCGCACCGCGATCTTGCGCGTGGCCAGCAGTTCCTGCGCCTTGAGCGCCAGTTGTACCTCGGAGCCAGTGGCGATGATCACCGCCTGCGCCTTCTTGCGCAAGCCGACCTCGGTCGGCTCGGCCAGCACATAGGCGCCCTTGCTGATGGCGTCCAGCCCGGCCGCATCGGGCGCCGCCGCACAGTGGCCTTTGGGGGCGTAGCTGATGTTCTGGCGACTGAGCAGCAATGCGGTCGGCTTGCTGCGGTTTTGCAATGCCACTGCCCAGGCCACCGCCGTCTCGGCGGTGTCGCCCGGACGCCAGACATCCAGGTTGGGAATCAGGCGCAACGATGCCGCATGCTCGATCGACTGGTGGGTCGGTCCGTCCTCGCCCAGGCCGATGCTGTCATGCGTGAACACATGCACGACGCGCAGCTTCATCAATGCGGCCATTCGGATGGCATTGCGGCTGTAATCGCTGAAGGTCAGGAAGGTGCCGCCGTAGGGAATGAAGCCGCCATGCAACGCCACGCCGTTCATCACTGCGGCCATGCCGAACTCGCGCACGCCATAGTTGATGTGGCGGCCGCCGCGCGGCGCGCCGTTGGCGTCCAGCGTCTGCGTGACCTTGCCGTCCAGATCGAAGCGCAGGCTTGGCGTGCTCTTGGTATTGGTCAGGTTGGAGCCGGTCAGGTCGGCCGAGCCGCCCAGCATTTCCGGCAGCGCGGCGGTGAAAGCCTCCAAGGCCAGCTGCGATGCCTTGCGGCTGGCGACGGTTTCGGCCTTGTCGTTGGCACCAATGACGGCGTCGACCGCCGTCTGCGCAAAGCTGCGCGGCAACTCGCCGCGCATGCGCCGCGCCAGTTCGCCGGCCAGCTCGGGATGCGCTGCCTTGTAGGCGGCAAAGCGCAGGTCCCAGGCCGATTCGGCTGCTGCACCGTCGGCCTTGGCGTCCCAGGCGCTGTAGATGTCTTGCGGAACGACGAAGGGTGGCTCGGTCCAGCCCAGGGCCTGGCGCGTCAGCGCGATTTCCTCTGCACCCAGCGGCTCGCCATGCGCCTTGGCGGTATTGACCCGATTCGGGCTGCCTTGTCCGATGTGCGTCTTGCAGATGATCAGCGTCGGCCGCTCGCCCTGGGCCCGCGCCTCGGCGATGGCGTTGGACACGGCGGCCGTGTCGTGGCCGTCGATCGGCCCGATCACATTCCAGCCGTAGGCGACAAAGCGCAGCGCAGTGTTGTCGACAAACCAGGGCGCGACCTGGCCGTCGATGGAAATGCCGTTGTCGTCATACAACGCGACCAGTTTGCTGAGCTTCCAGGCGCCGGCGAGGGCTGCTGCCTCGTGGCTCACGCCTTCCATCATGCAGCCGTCACCCATGCACACATAGGTATGGTGGTCGACGATCGCGTGGCTGTCGCGGTTGAACTCGCTGGCCAGCAGCTTTTCGGCCAGCGCCATGCCGACCGCGTTGGCAAAGCCCTGGCCCAGTGGTCCGGTGGTGGTCTCGACCCCGGGCGTCAGGCCGGTCTCGGGATGGCCCGGCGTCTTGCTGTGCAACTGGCGAAAGTTCTTCAGCTCGCCCATCGGCAACGCATAGCCGCTCAGGTGCAACAGGGCATACAGCAACATCGAGCCGTGGCCGTTGGACAACACGAATCGATCGCGGTCGAACCAGTGCGGATTACCCGGGTTGTGTTTCAGGTGGCCGGCGGGCAGGCCACCGTCCTGCCGGGGTGCCCACAGGGCCACAGCCATCTCGGCCATGCCCATCGGCGCGCCCGGGTGGCCCGAGTTGGCTTGTTGCACGGCGTCCATCGCCAGCGCACGGATCGCGTTGGCCATTCTCTGTTGAGTAGTCATAAAGGGAATTGTCGGGAAGAGCGCCGCGCCAGAATCGGCGGCAAACCTTGATTTTATCGTTCGCCCTGGGGCCGGGGGTCACCTGCACGCGATGGCGCCACTTGCCGCAAGCGCGGCCAACCGATGTGCGCAAGGCTTTACTTTCCACTTACCGGCTCCGACCCGCCAATTGCACAAGCACGCAAGCTTGACGCTACATTCGCCTCATGCACGACATTCTCCGATTCGGCTCAGGGATATGAACGATCAACCGACAGTTGCGCCATGCGAGGCCATGATCCTGGCCGCCGGCCGTGGCGAACGCATGCGCCCGCTCACGGACAGCTGCCCCAAACCCCTGCTGGCGGTGCAGGGCAAGCCGCTGATGCAGTGGCCGATGGACGCGCTGGCGCGCGCTGGCGTACGTGACATCCTGATCAACACGGCCTGGCTTGGCGAGCAGATCGAGGCGCACTTCGGACAGTCCCTTGCCGTTTCAACGGCGGGGCGGGAGGCCGAGTCCGACAGCACGACAGTCAGCCTGCGCTATTCGAATGAAGGCCGCGATTTTGGCGGGGCGCTGGAAACCGCCGGCGGCATCATCCGGGCCTTGCCGCAACTGGCGGATCCGTTTTTCCTGCTGGCCGGCGACGTGTTTGCGCCGCAGTTCCGGTTTTCCGACCGCGTCCTGCGCGACTTTGCCGGCAGCGACAAGCTGGCACACATCTGGCTGGTACCCAACCCGACGCACAACCCGAACGGGGACTTTGCGTTGACGCCCGATGGCCTGGCCCACAACGAGGGTCCGGCGCGCCACACCTACAGCACCATTGGCATGTTTCGCCATGCCCTGTTTGCGCCGCCTTACTGCGACGTCGCCGCCGGCAATCCGCTGGGCGTCAAGGCGCCGTTGGCGCCGCTGTTGCGCCAGGCGGCAAAGCTGGGTTTGCTCGGCGCGCAGCTTTACACTGGCGCCTGGACCGACGTGGGAACACCCGAGCGCCTACGCCAACTCAACCTGCAGCATGCGTGCTGACACACGCCATACCAATATGACCAGCTCCATGTATGCCAGCCGGCGCGCTGCACTTGCTCAGCAATTGGGAAGCAAGGGCGTCGCCATCATTCCCACTGCGCCTGAGCGCCAACGCAACCGCGACAGTGACTTCCTGTACCGGCACGACAGCTATTTCTACTATCTGACTGGCTTCAGTGAACCACGGGCCTGGCTGGTAATCACGGGTGAGGGCAAGACCACGCTGTTTTGCCAACCCAAGGACATGGAGCGTGAAATCTGGGACGGCTATCGGGTCGGCCCGCAGGATGCACCGGCGCGCCTGGGCGTGGACGCCGCTTTCTCGGTCGCCGAACTCGATGCACAGATGCCCGGCCTGATCGATGGTCGCGACGTGGTCTGGTTCCCGTTTGGCATGCACGCGGGGCTGGAGTCGCGCGTCGATGGCTGGCTGGGTGCCTTGCGCGCGCGGGTGCGCTATGGTGCTCTTTGTCCGGACCAGCAGCGCGACCTGTGCAGTCTGCTGGACGAGATGCGTCTGATCAAGGATGCCGGCGAGCAGGAGACCATGCGCCGCGCGGCGCGCATCAGCGCAGGCGCACATGTGCGTGCCATGCAACTGTCGGCGCGCATGCTGCGCGAAGGCAAGGATGTGCGCGAATACCACCTGGACGCCGAATTGCTGCACGAGTTTCGGCGCCACGGATCGCAATACCCGGCCTATGGCTCGATCGTGGCGGGCGGCGCCAATGCCTGCGTGCTGCATTACCGGGCCGACACCGCGCCGATCCGTGACGGAGACATGGTGCTGATCGACGCCGGCTGCGAACTCGATGGCTATGCCAGCGACATCACACGCAGCTTTCCGGCCAATGGCCGCTTCAGCGGGCCGCAGCGGGCCCTCTACGAACTGGTGCAGGCAAGCCAGGAAGCGGCCATAGCCGCGACCCGGGCCGGCGCCCGATTTACCGACCCGCATGAGGCCAGCGTGCAGGTGCTGGCGCAGGGCATGCTCGATCTGGCCCTGCTTGACCAGAACAAGGTCGGCGGGGTGCAGGATGTGATCGACAACCGCAGCTATTTCCAGTTCTACATGCACCGCACCGGCCACTGGCTGGGCATGGATGTGCATGACTGCGGCGGCTACCTCGAGCCGACCGAATTGGGCCAGACCAGCCAGCGCAAGGACGCATTGAGCGGCGAAACCATCATCAACCGGCCGGCACGCATATTGCGCGCGGGCATGGTGCTGACCATCGAGCCCGGCATCTATGTGCGACCTGCCACCGGCGTACCCGAGCAGTTCCACAACATCGGTATCCGGATTGAGGACGACGCCATCGTCACCGCCGATGGCTGCGAGCTGATCAGCCGCGCCGTGCCGGTTGCGGTGCACGAAATCGAAGCCCTGATGCGCGCCTGATTGGTCCTGCGCCTGCCATGCCCAGCGCCTTGCAGCAGCAGTTTGCCGAAAGCGGCTATGGGGTGTTGCCGGATTTCAAGTCTGCGGCGCAGATTGCGGCAGTCCGCGCGCGCGCCGGTGAACTGGTCGAATGCTTCGACCCTGCGGGCGTGCAGGCTGTATTCAGCACCCGGGAGCAGCAGCGCAAGGTGAACGACTACTTCCTGGGCTCGGCTGAAACCATGCGCTGCTTCCTGGAGGAAGAAGCACTCGATGCGCAGGGGCAGCTAAAACAGGCCAAGGCCCTGTCGATCAACAAGATCGGGCATGCCCTGCATGACCTGGATCCGGTGTTCGACGACTTTTCCCATGGGCCGGAACTGGCAGCCGTTGCCGCGCAAGTCGGGCTGGAGCA
>JBBKVW010000146.1:0-19375 GCA_037968655.1 Burkholderiaceae bacterium | reverse complement strand
AGCACGTCGTGGCGCAGCTCGGGCGCCGTGTTCTCCAGCAGATTCGCGTGGCGGTCCCGCACGTCCTGCACATGGCGCAGCCAGTTGTCGGCCAGCCCGACACGGATGTTCTGCAGCGCCGCCTGCACACCGCCGCAGCCGTAATGACCGACCACGATGACATGCTCGACCTTGAGCCGCTCGACCGCGAACTGGATCGTGGACAGCGCGTTGAGATCCGAGTGCACCACGACGTTGGCCACATTGCGATGCACGAACACCTCACCCGGCTCCAGGCCGGTGATCTGGTTGGCCGGCACCCGGCTGTCCGAGCAGCCGATCCACATGTACTTGGGTTGCTGCTGCGACTTGAGCGCGGTAAAGAAACCCGGGCGCTCGGCCTCCATCTGGGCCGCCCATTTGCGGTTGTGGGCAAACAGTTCTTCGAGTGTGGCGGTGGTCATGGTGTGATTGTGCCTATGCGAATATGCCGAATCAGTATCTGGCCGGGGACCGCTTGCGCGGCTGCACCCGGGTGATCCGTATGCAGCCAGTTCAGGCTGTTTCCGTAAACAGTTCGCGCCCGATCAGCATGCGCCGGATCTCGCTGGTGCCGGCACCTATTTCATACAGCTTGGCGTCGCGCCACAGCCGGCCCAGCGGGTAATCGTTGATGTAGCCATTGCCGCCGAACAGCTGTATGCCCTCGCCCGCCATCCAGGTCGCCTTTTCGGCGCACCACAGGATGACCGAGGCGCAGTCCTTGCGAACCTGGCGCACATGGCCGCTGCCCAGCGCATCGAGGTTCTTGCCCACGGTGTAGCAATAGGCGCGGCCGGCCTGCAGCACCGTGTACATGTCGGCCACCTTGCCCTGTACCAGCTGGAACTCGCCGATGCTCTGGCCGAACTGCTTGCGGTCATGGATGTAGGGAATGACGTTGTCCATCACCGACTGCATGATGCCGATCGGACCGGCCGAGAGCACCGCACGCTCATAGTCCAGCCCGCTCATCAGCACCTTGGCGCCGCTGTTCAGGCCGCCCAGGATGTTGTCTTGCGGCACTTCGACGTTGTTGAACACCAGTTCGCCGGTGTGGCTGCCGCGCATGCCGAGCTTGTCGAGCTTTTGCGCGATCGAGAAGCCCTTCATGCCTTTTTCGATCAGGAATGCGGTGACGCCGCGCGCGCCGAGCTCCGGCTCGGTCTTGGCGTAGACCACCAGGGTGTCGGCGTCCGGGCCGTTGGTGATCCAGAACTTGCTGCCATTGAGCAGGTAGTAGCCGCCCTTGTCCTCGGCCTTGAGCTTCATCGAGATCACGTCGCTGCCCGCGCCCGACTCGCTCATGGCCAGTGCGCCGACATGCTCGCCGCTGATCAGCCTGGGCAGGTACTTCTGGCGCTGGGCGTCGCTGCCATTGCGCTTGATCTGGTTGACGCACAGGTTGCTGTGCGCGCCATAGCTCAGGCCGACCGAGGCCGAGGCGCGGCTGATTTCCTCCATCGCGATCATGTGGGCCAGGTAGCCCATGCCGGCGCCGCCGTATTCCTCGCCCACGGTGATGCCCAGCACGCCGACGGCGCCCATCTTGGGCCACAGGTCCATCGGGAACTGGTCATCGCGGTCGATCTCGGCGGCGCGCGGCGCGATCTCGGCCTGCGCGAATTCGCGCACGGCGTCGCGCAGCGCGTCAATGTCTTCACCGAGTTGAAAGTCGAGTCCTGGCATGGTGCTCATGGGGTTCTCCTGTAAATGTCTGGAATGCTTGGCTATTGGCGCTCCGGCAGAATCGATCCGTCAATAGGTCTTTGGCACCGGCACCAGGGTCTGCTGCATGATGGCGCAATCGGTCGCCTCGCCCTGATCGCTCCAGTGCACGACGCTGGCGCTGGTGACAATGATGCGCTTGCCCGTGCGCAGTACGCGTCCGGTGGCGCGCAGTGTGCCACCGCGCAGGGCGGACAGAAAATTGATCTTGTATTCGACCGTCGTCACTTCCATGTCCGGCGGTGCGACTGTCAAACCGGCATATCCACCGGCGATATCGGCCAGCGCACCGATCGCCCCACCGTGAAAGCCGCCCTGCTGCTGCGTCACCTTGTCCGAGAAGGGCAATTCCAGTTCACACAAGCCGGGGCCTACCTCGAGCAGCCGCGCCCCCAGGAATTGCATCATGCCCTGGCGTTCGAAACTGGCCTGGACGCGTTGGCGCAGGGCAGGATGCAGGGAGCTGGGAGATGGCGTCGGCTGGCTCATGGTGTAGCGGGCAGGTAGTTGACGTTTACGTAAACGTCAATTATCGATGATCTGCCGCGCAATGTCACCCCCGCGCGCCCCACAGTGGCCGATCTCACTGGCTGGTGGGCCGCTTGTCAGCCTTGGACAGCAGGTCCCGGGCCTCTTTTTCATGCGTCCTGACCTCATCCAGATTGGCCAGCAGATCCGCCATCTGCTCTTCCAGCGCCTGGCGATGCGCCGCCAGCACAGTCAGGAACTTGCGCAGCTGCGGCCCGGTGTCGCGCGGGCTGTCGTACATGTCGATGATCTCGCGTGCCTCGGTCAGCGACAGGCCCAGGCGCTTGGCGCGCAAGGTCAGCTTGAGCCGGGTGCGATCGCGCGTGCTGTAAATGCGGTTGCGCCCGCCGGGACCGGCACGCTCGGGCTGCAGCAGGCCCATGTCCTCGTAAAAGCGGATCGCGCGCGTGGTCAGGTCGAACTCGCGCGCCAGATCGCTGATGCTGAATTGGTTGCCCATGGTGGTGTTGACTCTCCTCTTGGCGGCCGCTTGGCCCGGATGCACAAGTGACAGGCGCTGTTATGACCGGTCCATACAATGGCGCCATTACATATGACGTTTACGTAAACGTCAATCCGGGCCTGCACCATGAATGAACTTGAAAGCCAGCTGCACTATCCCCTGGGCGATGCGATGCCAGAGCCTGGCAGCACCATGGAGGTCGCCACCGGCGTGCGCTGGATCCGCATGACGCTGCCGTTCGCGCTGAACCACATCAACCTGTGGTTGTTGCGCGACCAGGTTGACGGGTGCGAAGGCTGGAGCATCGTGGACTGCTGCATTGCGCGCGACGAATCCAGGGCCCAGTGGGAGCAGATATTCGAGACCCAGCTCGAAGGCCTGCCGATTCTGCGGGTCATCGTGACCCATATGCACCCTGACCACATCGGCCTGGCCGACTGGCTGTGCACGCGCTGGGACGTGCGGCTGTGGATCAGCGCCACCGACTACAACGTCGCGCGGCTGGGCGCCTTGGGGCCATCGGCATTTGGTGGTGATGCGGCAGCCGATTATTTTGCGTCGCACGGACTGAACGATCCTGCGTCAATGGAACAGATCAAGGCCCGCACCCGCTACTTTCCCAGCCTGGTTCCCAGCGTTCCAAATCAATACCGGCGCATCGCAGAAGGCGACATGCTGACCATTGGCCGGCGGCAGTGGCGCTGCATCAGCGGCTTTGGCCATGCACCCGAGCACATCGCGCTGTATTGCGATGAACTCCAACTGCTGATCGGCGGCGACATGATGCTGCCGCGCATCTCGACCAACGTCAGCGTCTACGAGGTCGAGCCGGAGGCCAACGCGCTCAAGCAGTTCCTCGATTCGATCGACCGCTTTCGCGAATTGCCGGACGACACGCTGACGCTGCCCTCGCACGGAAAACCCTTCACCGGCCTGAAGATCCGGATCGGGCAATTACATGACCATCACCGCGACCGGCTGGCCGAGGTGATGCAGGCCTGTGGTGAGAAGCCCTGCTGCGCCGCCGACATCCTGCCCATCATGTTCAAGCGTCCGCTGGACCTGCACCAGAAGACCTTTGCCATGGGCGAGGCAGTGGCCCATCTGCATGCGCTGTGGTACGAACAACGGTTGCGGCGCACACGTGACGCCGACGGGGTTTATCGCTTCAGCGCCATCGCCATCGCCTGAATACAGGCGCGGCGAGGTCGCCGTGCATCAGTTCCACTGCGGGACCGATTCATCCTTGAGTTGACCGCGCAAAGCAGAATAATCGGGCACGACCGACGCCACCGTGTCCCAGAAGCGCGGGCTGTGGTCCATCACCCGCAGATGGCTGAGCTCATGTGCGACCACATAGTCGATCACATCCGTGCGAAAGTGGATCAGGCGCCAATGCAGGCGTATGGCGCCATCGGAACGCGCGCTGCCCCAGCGCGTGCCAGCGCTGCTCAATGACAACTTGCGCCACTGCACCTGCAACCGGGGCGCAAATACATCAAGCCGCTCGGTGAAAACGCGCCTGGCCTGGCGCATCAGCCAGGCCTGCACCGCGTCGCGGATCTGCTGCGCTGTGGCGTGGTGTGCAAGTCCAAGTTGCAGGGTCAGTTTCGTCGCATCGCCAGGCTGTGGATCGGCCACCTGAAGGCAGGCGCCGGTAGCGCCAGATGCATGGCTCGGATCGAGCACGATGCGCATCGGCTCGCCCAGGAATGGCAGCACCGCGCCGTCCTTCCATTCGATCCGGTTGGCCTTCAGTCGCGCCTGCCGATCACGGGTTTCGACCAGCTTGCGCACGATCCAGTGCGCCTTCTCGTTCAGCGCCAACTGCACGTCTGTCAGGCTGACCCATTTGGGCGCATGCACGACCAGCCCATCGGCGCCGACCGAAAAGCCGATCGTGCGCCGTTTGCCGCGCTTGAATTCATAGCCGATCACCGTGTCGCAGAGCCGGACCTCGCGATTGGCGCGCGGATGCTGGAAGCTCTGCTCGATCACCGGCAGCCGGGCGGGAAGTTTGGCCAGACTCACGGGCGGCGCTGCGCCATTGCCCGGCGGTAGCACTTGTGGCGCCTGGGGGGCAAACAGATCCAGCGTGTATTGCAACAATGCGCGCATGCGTGTCGAACTCTTCAGTTGCCGCCGCGCCTCAGCGATACGCCTGCGGATCGAGCCGCTGCATCTCGGCTTCGATCCAGCTTTCGACCTGGCGCATCAACTCCTCGGGCTTGCGGCCTTCGCTGGGGATTGGCGCGCCGATCGACACGTCGACCGTGCCCGGCATCTTGATGAAGGCCTTGCGCGGCCAGCATTTGGCCGAACTGACGGCGATCGGTATGACAGGCGCCCCGGTCTCGATGGCCAGGCGGGTGCCGCCGGATTTGTAGACCCCCTTGCGGCCCCGCTCAATGCGTGTGCCCTCGGGAAACATGATGATCCAGGTACCCTGGGCCAACAGGCCCTTGCCTTGTGCGACGACCTTGGAAAACGCCCTGGTACGCTGATTGCGGTCAATATGGATCATGTCCAGCCGACCCATGGCCCAGCCAAAAAAAGGCACGCGCAGTAGTTCCTTCTTGAATACGTATGCCAAAGGGTGGGGCATCAAGGTTGGCAACAGGAAGGTCTCCAGTGTCGACTGGTGCTTGACCAGCAGGATGGCCGCGCTTGTCGCGCCGTCGGGCAGGTTTTCCATGCCGGTGACCCGGACCTGGATGCCCAGCAGTACCCGGGCACCACCGACTGCCCAGCCCAGCCAGCGTACTGCCATCCACCACAGCGCGGGGCCCCGAACCCGTACCGACGCGACGACCATGATGATGCCCCACGGGATGACGGTCACCAGCATCCACAGCATATGCAGCAGCGAGCGGAAAAATGCCAGGGCACGCACCGGATCAGTCGTCAGATTGATTTTATTTTTGACGCGTCGGCCGTCAGCTAGCCGGCGCATTGCCAGCGCTTGCATCGCGGCTGCCCAAATACAGTGCGAAGGCAGCAAGATCATGATGCACCAGTGTGCCGGCAGGAAAGGAGGGGGGCAAAGCCCAGCCGCGGTACTGGGCCCCTTGGCCAGTCAACACCAGGTGGGGCTCGCAACCAACGGCCGCCGCGGCGACGAGGTCCTCGACCGAATCGCCCACGGCTGGCGTTCCCTGTAGATCGATGCCAAAACGCTCGCCGATCTGTTCGAACAGGCCCGACTGTGGCTTGCGGCAGCGGCAGCCCTCATCCGGCGCATGCGGGCAGAAAAACACTGCGTCGATCCGGGCGCCGACCGCCGCCAGTTGCTTGTTCATGCGCGCATTCTGCGCATTGAGCGCGGCCATTTCATAGATACCGCGACCCAGCCCACCCTGGTTGGCTGCAATCACCACATGCCAGCCGCTGTGGTTGAGCCTGGCTATCGCCTCCATCGCCCCCGGCAATGCCTGCCAGGCATGCTCGGAATCCGCATGGTCGGCGTTCTCGTCGCCGATCGTGCCGTCGCGGTCCAGGATCACCAGCTTCATCGTCATGTTCCAGGGTTGTCGAGTCGGGACAGGTCCGCGACCCGGTTCATGGCATTGTGCAGCGCCTGCAGCAGGCCCAGGCGGTTGAGCCGCAGGTCCATTTCTGGCGCATTGACCATCACCTGGTCGAAAAACGCGTCAACCGGGGCGCGCAATGCAGCCAGCGTTTGCAGCGACGCGGCATAGTCTCCGGCTTCAAACTGCTGCGCCGCCAAAGGTGTGCACTCCTGCATTGCACCGTACAGGGCCTTTTCGGCCGGCTCCTGCAGCAGCAGGGTGCTGACATGGGCATCGACCGGCGGCACCTTTTTCAGGATGTTGCCGATACGCTTGTTGGCAGCAGCCAGCGCAGGCGCCTCGGCCAGTGCCGCGAACGAGCGCACCGCGGCAAGCCGCATCGGCAGTTCGGCCCAGGTCTGCATGCCCTGCGCATGGATGGCGGCGTCGATTTCACCGTTGGAATAACCGGCATCCTTGAGGTAGCCCTTGAGGCGATCCACTATGAACTGGCCCAGCGGCTCGGCCGGATCGGCAATCTTGCCTTGTGCAAAGGCTCCAACGGCCAGCGCAACCAGTCGCGCCGGCGCCACTGCCAACCCGCGCTCTACCAGCATGCGGATCACGCCCAGGGCGTGGCGTCGCAGCGCAAACGGATCCTTGTCACCAGTGGGCAGGTTGCCGATGCCAAACATGCCGACCAGGGTTTCGAGCTTGTCGGCCAATGCCAACACCAGACCGACCTGGCTGCGCGGCAGTGCATCGCCTGCAAAGCGTGGTTTGTAGTGGTCCTCGATGGCCTGCGCCACTGCGTCGCCCAGGCCATCGTGGCGCGCGTAGTAGCCACCCATGATGCCCTGCAACTCGGGAAACTCGCCCACCATGTCGGTCAGCAGATCGGTCTTGGCCAACTGAGCGGCGAGATCCACGTCGGCGACCAGGCTGGCATCGCCCAGTTCGTTTGCAATGGCGCGCGCGATGGCGCGCACCCGCTGCATGCGTTCACCCTGGGTGCCAAGCTTGTTGTGATAGACCACGCGCGACAGGCCATCGACCCGTGACTGCAAGGTCTTCTTGCGATCCTGGTCGAAAAAGAACTGCGCATCGGCCAGGCGCGGGCGCACCACCCGTTCGTTGCCGCTGACCACCGCGCTGGAATCGGCAGGCGAAATATTGCTGACCACCAGAAAGCGGTTCGTCAGAGTGCCCTCGGCGTCCACCAGGGGAAAATATTTCTGGTTCGCCTTCATGGTCAGTACCAGGCACTCCTGCGGAACGGCAAGGAATTGCGCGTCAAAGCTGCACAGCAGCACATTCGGACGCTCGACCAGGGCGGTTACCTCGTCCAGCAGGGCTGCATCGGGCACGATGTGCACGCCATCGCCCAAACCGGCGCAGGCAGCGGCAATCTGGCGTTCGATGTCGGCACGCCGCGCACCAAAGTCGGCGATCACCGCGCCATCACGCAGCAGCGTTTCGGCATACGCGTCGGCATGGGCAATTGGCACCGGATTGCATGGGGCCTCGAAGCGATGGCCGATGGTGCTGTTGCCCGAGTCCAAACCCAATACCTGCACCGACACGACGCGATCACCGTGCAGTGCCACGACGCCATGTGCCGGTCGCACGAAACTCACGCTGCTCCAACCCGGCAACGCGCAGTTTTCCTGCAACTGATAGCTCATCACCTTGGGTATCGGCAGCTGCGTGATCGCGGTTTGCAAGGCGCTTTGCAGACCCGATTGGATGTCGGCGCCCGGCAGCACCGTCGCGTAGTACAGGAACTCGTCCTTGCCGTCCTGCTGGACAAACAGGCGGTCGGCGCCATTTTGGCCATCAGGCCAGGCGGCCAGCAGCGCAGCACATCGCGGTCCCATGGCCAGCGCCTTCTTGCCCAGCGCGACGCTTGGCTTGCCAGCGGCGTCGAATGCAACCTTGACCGGCATCAGCTTTTTCACTTCGCTCTGATCTGGCGCGACGTCGGCCACATCGCGCACATGCACGGCCAGCCTGCGCGGTGTCGCAAATGGCGTGCACGCCGATGCATCGGCGATCAGGCCCTGTTGCTGCAGCGCCTGCGTCAGCGCATGCGCAAAGGCCTTGCCCAGCGTATCGAGCGCCTTCGGTGGCAGCTCCTCGACCAGCAATTCAACCAGCAGGTTGGCGCGCTTCATGGTGGCAGTCGCGTTCACGTCAGGCCGCTTTCTTTGTCATCTGCTGAACCCACTCGCGTGGGGCCAACGGGAAGTCGAGCCGTTCGCGACTGTCGTAATAGGCCTGCGCCACCGCACGCGCCAGGTTGCGGATGCGCCCCATGTAGGCGGCACGCTCGGTCACGCTGATGGCACCGCGCGCATCGAGCAGGTTGAAACTGTGGGCCGCCTTGAGCACCTGCTCATAAGCGGGCAGGGCCAGTTGCGCGCCGACCAGATGGGCCGCCTGCTTTTCATGGGCCGCAAACGCGCTCTGCAGGAAATCCACGTCGCTGTGTTCGAAGTTGTAGGCCGACTGCTCTTTCTCGTTCTGCAGATAGACATCGCCATAGCTGGTGCCGGCCGTCCATTGCAACGCGTAAATGTTGTCCACGTTCTGCAGGTACATCGCCAGTCGTTCGAGGCCATAGGTGATCTCGCCGGTCACCGGCTTGCAGTCAATGCCGCCAACCTGCTGGAAGTAGGTGAACTGCGTTACTTCCATGCCATTGAGCCAGACCTCCCAGCCCAGTCCCCATGCGCCCAGTGTCGGATTCTCCCAGTCATCCTCGACAAAGCGAATATCGTTGCACTGCAAATCCAGGCCCAGCGCCTTCAAGGAGCCGAGGTAGAGATCGAGGATGTTGGCCGGCGCCGGTTTCATCACGACCTGGTATTGGTAATAGTGCTGCAGGCGGTTCGGGTTCTCGCCATAGCGGCCGTCCTTGGGCCGCCGGCTCGGTTGCACATAGGCCGCCTTCCAGGGCTCCGGACCGATAGCACGCAGGAAGGTGGCGGTGTGCGAGGTGCCGGCACCGACTTCCATGTCATAGGGTTGGATCAGCACACAGCCCTGCGCGTCCCAATAGGACTGCAGCGTGAGGATGATTTGTTGAAAAGTCAGCATCGGATCTCGCAAGGGTGTGACAGCGCTGGGGCGCCGCCCCGGCTGGGCGCAGCGTCGGCAAAGGGCGCGCGTCAGGCCGGATGGCTCGACACGGCGATGCAGGCATGCCGCGTCTGTCGGCTGATTTTAGGGGGCTTCGGTCTGCTTGCCGCGTTTGGCGACGATCGACGCGAGCAGCACCAGAGTCACCAGAGCCCATAGCGGCCACAGGCCAAACCGCGATGCCCACCAGGCAAACGGCGTGATCCCGCTGCGCCCCTGGACTTCACCGAGCAAAACGCCCCTGGTGTAGCGCGGCAAGGCATGCGTCACGCGGGCTTCATGGTCGATGATGACCGTGTCGCCGGTGTTGGTCGCGCGGATGAAGGGGCGCTCGAATTCCAGCGTGCGCATGCGTGAAATGTTCAGGTGCTGGTCGATCGCAAGGGTATTGCCGAACCAGCCGATGTTGCTCACATTGACAAAGATCGTTGGCGCCAGCGCCGGGTCGGTGAATCGTTGGGCGAGTTCCTCGCCGAACAGATCCTCGAAACAGATGTTGGGAGCCAGACGTTGCCCTTGCCATGCAAACGAGGGCTGCCCGACCGCGCCTCGGGCAAAGTCGCCAAGCGGAATGTTCATCAGTTCGGTAAACCAGCGGAACATCGGCGGTATGAACTCGCCGAACGGCACCAGATGGTGCTTGTCATAACGGTAGGGCGATGCGTTGGGCTGGGTGGGCTCACCCGGCTTGAAGCCCATCACAGAATTGGTGTATCCGCCGGTCGTGCCGCGCAGCGGAATGCCCAGCAGCGCAGCGCGCTGCCCTTGGGCAAACAGTTGGCGCAAATCGGACCAGTAGTCGGGCGGCAGGTCGTCTGGCAACAGAGGAATAGCCGTTTCGGGCGCGACCACAAGGGTCGCGCTGGCAAGGGACAGCTGTTCGCCATACCAGCGCAATGCGTCTGCGACACCGGAGCCGGCGATGAACTTCAGATCCTGCGCGATGTTGCCCTGCAGCAGCGCAACGGGCAGCGTTCCAACTGCTTGCGTATGCGATCCCGGAAGCCAGGCCATGGCCATGGCCAGCGTGGCGGCCAGCAGCGGCATCCACAGCCGCTTCAAGATGCCTGACCCGACCACCCAGAACGCCAGCAAACTGGCAATCAGCGCCACCATCATGGCGACGCCATAAGCCCCGACATAGCGCGCGAACCGGGCCAGGCCGTCAATGTGGGCATAGCCAGCGGCGCCCCAGCCAAAACCGGTGAACCAGACACCACGGGCCAGCTCTGCGGCCAGCCATAGAGCTGCAAACAGAATGGCTGCGCCCAGGCGGTTGCGCGGCTGCAGCGCGACGAAGGCCGCGGCGGCGCCAGCGTAATACAAGGACAGTACGGCGGCCAGTGCAAATATTGCGAATGCTGCCAGCCAAGCGGGCAGGCCGGCATAGGTGACCATGGCCACGTACATCCACCAGAACGTGCCGCAGAGCCAGCTTGTTGCAAACAGCCAGCCCAGCATAGCCCCGTGCACCGCGCGCCGCTGTCGCTGGATCAAGGCCGCCAGCACACCCAGTGCGGCGAGCTGCAGCCATCCGTTCGGCTGGCTATCCCAGGGCGTGGCCAGCGCCGCTGCATGCAGCAGCCCGGCAATGACGGCAATAAGAGACGCGAGCGTCAAGCGCGACGACTCAGGGCACTTGTGGCGAAACCTTGAACCATTTGACGGCGCCGCCCTTGGTATGGAGCACGACGAAATGCAGGCCGGCCCGGCTATGGTGTTCGCCCCGCCGCGGCACATGGCCCATGGCATGGGCAATCATTCCGCCGATGGTGTCGAAGTCGCGTTCCTCGACGGATTCGGACAGCTTCACGCCAAAGGCATCCTCGACCCGCTCGATCGATGTGTCGCCGCTGACGCGGTAGGTGCGGTCCGCAAGGCCGAAGATGTCGCCCTGGTCCTCCTCGATGTCAAACTCGTCCTCGATCTCGCCGACGATCTGCTCGAGGACGTCTTCGATCGTGATCAGACCTGCAACCCGGCCAAATTCGTCGATCACGATAGCGAGGTGGTTGCGATTGCCGCGGAAATCACGCAGCAGGTCGTTCAAGCCCTTGCTTTCGGGAACAAACACCGCTGGGCGCAGCAGCGCGCGAACACTGAATTCAGGCGAGCGCTGCAGCTTCAACAAATCCTTGGCCATCAATATGCCAATGATGTTTTCCTTGTCGCCGTCATATACGGGAAAGCGCGAGTGCGCGGTCTCGATGACCACCCGCAACAGTTCTTCCGGCTGCGCGTCGATATTGACCAGATCCATGCGCGTCGCGGGCACCATGACGTCGCCCGCAGACATCTCGGCCATGCGGATCACGCCCTCGAGCATGACCCGGGACTCGGTGCCAATGACGTTGTTTTCTTCCGCGTCGGCCAGCGCGTCTATCAGCTCTTCGGTAGAGTCTGGCCCGGGATGGATGAATTCTGCAAGCTTTTGCAGGAACGAGCGCTTGTCTTCTCTTTCGGGAATGGGACGCTCTGGATGGGGTTCGGGCACTGCCGTGGCAATCAAGTTGGGAAGGCCCAAGGATACCGGATTGGCGAGGCGGCAGCGAAACCGCTTCGCGCCTGGCTTTTCTGTCCTGGCACGAGCAAGGCACAACGGGTTGCGATTTATCCAGTGTTGCTGCGGCCACCAGCCTGCCAGCCGCAGTTGAGCGTCTTGATCGCAGCTACAGCGTCGTGCAACATCCTGGAATGTGCCTTCAGTCTGTAGTCGACCTGGCCGTAGTGATCGTCAACAATCTCTGTCATGCGGCTGTGGAGCGATGGCGGTGGCAGCCTCAGGTAAGCCTCGGATTCCGATCCGTACCGCTCAATACTGGCCCCGCCCTTGCGCGCGATTTCCAGCATGGCCGCGTTCTCGCTCAGAGCATGGATGAAAAGCAGGGCAACGCCCTTGTTGCGGGCATGCATCGCGGCGCGTTCGAACAGACGCATGCCAAATCCTCGTCCGCGCGCATCCTTCGCCACGGAAACACCGAATTCGGCGCTTGCATCAAGCGCGAGTGACCGGTCATACGCAAGATGCGCCATCGCGACCAATGTCAATTTGCGATTCGTAATCCCGAGCAACTCGTCTTGCCCGAAATCCAGTCCGCGGGTGTAGCGCATGACATGTTCATCACTTGCCACAAATCCGAAACGCAGGTAACGGTCATGCTCGTCGAGTGCAAGCAGATGGGCAGTTATCTGGTCACGGTGGCGCTCACCAAGCGAACGGATCGGGATCAGGCCCATCGAATGTCCAGGCCACATGTGCAATGCAATTGGCGTGTCCGGCGACCGCAAAATATCAAAGTCGTCCGCAATGGACATTGAATCGCTTCTGTTGATGTTCATGCATTCAATATAAGGGTTTTCCCTCGATTGGCCAGTGATCCGAGGATTGATCCAGGGTTGTTTAATAGGTGCAGCAGTCCAGTAACTGGCGGTTGTATCGTCCGATTCGGTGGATTGGCGCAATTCGCGCTTTGGTACGCCTACAAGCCCAGTTGGAAAATGGCTTCAGGCGGCTGCAGGTCGCTGTCGACCGAGCCCGGCGCACTGAACCCAGCCAAGACCCTAGGCTAGCAATGCCAAGGATTGGTCTCGGACTGTCGGATCCAATACCAAAGCCAGATGCGGTATGCCCGGAAAATGCCGATTGTCGGCACCTGACAGCATGGCGGATGACGTTGGCGTGACGATGTTGTCGCAATTTGAATAAATGCAAACAAACTTGCGTCTGCGTTCCATGGATTCCTGCTGCCCGAGCAATGCAAGCCAGTCACTGCCAAACCGCATCTGGTTGGCGTTGACCAAGCCTGGCAACTGCGGGAAATTGTCACCCGCACGGGTGCCGTGGTGCGGGGATCCAAGCGTCACGATGCGATGAACTTTTTCATCGGCGTTGGTGCGTGCAAGCCAGGCTCTCACCGCAAGCCCACCCATGCTGTGGCAGATTACCAACGGCTTCATGCCGGTTGCGGCGTCAAGCTTCGCGACTGCCTGATTCAGAATGTCCGAATAGTGGTCGATCGAAGAGAAAACTGGTTCAAGATCAACGGCGATGAATGGAATGTCCCGCTGTCGCAGAACTGGATACCAATCGTTCCACAGACCCCGATTGCAAACGAATCCGTGCACCAGCAACACGCCTCTTACCGACGTGGAGCTATCCAAATGTGTCGGCTGATCGGCATATGCATCTGACCGGAAGGCTTGCCGCCAGCCGAATATCAGCAATGCCAACCAGGCTTCGCTGCGCCAGGCTCCCAGCATTTGTCTTGTGGATGCTTGCGGAACCGAATCACGCCGACTCACAAAGGCCAGCGCGACAAACTGCGATCCGAGAACGACGCCCAGCACGACCGGAAAAATGAGCCAGGAGATCGCGGCCAAGGCAAGCGAGCCGGTATAGCCATGAACGGCAAGACAGATCGCGACCGCAAGCAGCAGAAGAACTCCCAATATCAGACGCAGACCACGCGCTAACATGTGGGGAGCTTCAATAGTTTTCATGGATGGGCGGTGCGCTGATTGTGGCGCACCGATCATGCATTACCGGTCCGACAGGCCAAAGTGTGAAAATCGACCAAAGCTTGGCAATTGACCGCAGGCGATAGGCTTGCCTCATCCATGGATGAAGCCCAAATCATTAGAGACTCTGTCGCGCATGTTGCCCAGCTTCGGGCAATAGCCAAAGACGATGCCGAACTGACGGACGCAGTCGCAGCCGTCAAGAATTATCAGTCGCGGCGATTTGAACACAGCTACCGTGATCTGATTGCCGGCGGTCCATATCAAACCGCCGCACGATTCTTCCTTGACGAGCTTTACGGAAACGTCGACTACAGCAGGCGCGACGAACAATTTTCAAGAATCGCCGGTGCTATTGAGCGACTGCTGCCCCAGCAAGCCGCGGCAACCGCCGTTTCATTGGCGCGCCTACATGCATTGACGGAAGGCTTGGACCAGCAAATGGGTATGGCCTGGCGAGGCGATGCCAGTTCGACCACCGATGTAGAACGTTATTGCAAGGCGTGGACAAAAGTCGGTCAGCCCGACTTGCGAGCCCAACAACTTGATCTGGTAATGACTATTGGACAGGATCTGGACAAACTGACCAAGACCCGGGGTTTACGGCTATTGCTCAGGCTGATGCACGGCCCCGCTCAAGCGGCGGGCCTTTTGGATTTGCAGCGCTTCCTTGAAATCGGCTTTGACACTTTCGCACAGATGGGAAGACTCCCATCTGGCGCCACCGGATTTCTGCGATTGATCAATGCGCGCGAGTCAGAGTTGATAAACGCACTATTCGCTGCGGAATTCAACGAAGCCGGAGTAGTAATCAGCCGATTATTGCCAGATGATTCGAATTCGATCGACGCGTACTGAGATAAGAAACTTCGACCCTCAGCGGCAGTCTGCAAGCGGCACTTGCCGATAATATTGGAATCGGCATAGGGGGCAGCCATTATCGGCTGCACCCCTGCCACACCACCCGGCATGCGGGTCCGCACCGGGCGGTTCGAGGAGTTGAGGTCATGAGAGCCGGGGTACTCCAAGTCGGTCGTAATAGTCAATTGTCAACACGCTGTTGAGCAGCTTGGCGCTGTTACGCCACCAGCGCCGGGAGTTCGCTGCCACGCGCTGCGCGACCCCTTGAGGGGCGCCCATCGCCCGCAGTTCGCGGAAGATGGTCGTGCCGCGCTTCCAATGCTTGAGTTGGATCGCCCGCAATCGATGCCGCAGCCACTCGTCAAGCTCTCGCCAGACTCGGGGCGTTTGCGACAAACCGAAATAGTCTTTCCAACCCAGAACATAGGGGCGCAGTCGCTGCACCACCTCGGGCATGCTGCGCCCAGCTGATCGGCCCGTCAGTTGCCTGACTCGCTGCTTGAACGTGGCCATCGGCTTGTCGGCCACCCTGCGTTTGACTACTCCACCTTTGGCCACCCACAAGCTGTAGCCCAGAAACTTGCGTCCGAAGACGCTCGCCACCGCGCTCTTGGCTTCATTGACCACCAGATGCAGCTTGCTATACAACTTCCTCAGTACAGCCATGACACGCTGCCCCGCACGGCGACTGCCAACGTACACGTTGCAGTCATCGGCATACCGTGCTAAGCAGTGCCCGCGCCGCTCCAATTCCTTGTCCACCTCATCGAGCAGCACGTTGGTGGGGCGGACTCAGCGGACTCAGCGGCCCGCCCTGCGGCGTGCCCTGATAGCGCTGGACCACCACGCCGTCCGTCATGATCCCGCTGTTCAGGTACGCACGGATCAGCCGGATCACTCCGGCGTCTCCGATGCGCCTTTGCAGCCGGTCAATCAGGATGTCGTGGTTGACGGTGTCAAAGAATTTCTCCAGATCCACATCCACTACGACCTTTCGACCCGACTGCACGTAGCCTTGAGCGGCCAATACCGCGTCATGCGCACGTCGTCCCGGACGAAATCCGTAGCTGTGCTCGCTGAAGGTGGGGTCCACAATCGGTTGCAGCACTTGCAACAGTACCTGCTGTATCACCCGATCCGTTACCGTCGGAATGCCCAGCTCGCGCTGGCCACCATCGGGTTTGGGGATCGTTACCCGCCGTACCGCACTGGGGCGGTACGTCCCCGACAACAGTTGTTCCCGAATTACCGGCCAATGGGTCTTCAGGTGCAGCGTCGTCTGGTCAATATCCAGTCCGTCCACACCCGCAGCCCCCTTGTTGGCCCGCACCCGTTTGAACGCGCGTTGCAGGTTCTCCCTCGTCAAGGCTGCGCCGAGCAGCCCCAACCCTGTGTCTGCCCGTTCATGTCGCGGGCACTGGGCTTCGTCGCTGGCGGGATCATGCGCGGCTTCACCGCGCACTACGCCCGCCCGCCCCGATCTCTCGGGCATCTGACGCATGACCTGGTGCATCGACATGGGACTCGAACACTCCTCCTCGTTCGGTCCTTCACCAGCGGCTTGTGGCCTCATCAACCTCACCCCTGACTACTACGACCTCTGCTGACTTCTCGCTCCGAGTTTCCCCGTCGCCCTTTCAGGCATGAGGCGAGATCTCCCCAGGTAAGAACACACTCCTTCATTGCACAACCGCCGGATCTACGCCACTTCGCCTTGATCACGAGAGCTTTGCGGTTTCGTGCCCGCTCGCCCTGCTTGGCAGCGCCTTCTATCCGGTTCTTGTTCATCGGCTCGCAATTTATGCTCCACGCTTCCTTCCCACACTCGGTCGCCCTCATGCAGTTGCGCTTCACTTCGTTCGCTGTGATCAACTTACGACGGGACTTGCACCCGTAGGAGTGCGCCCATGCTGGGCGCACACGAAAAAGCCGCCTCGCGCTGATGCTGGAGGCGGCTTCAATACTGGTCGAACGTGCTCAGGCGCTTGCGACCACCTTTTTCGGCGCCAATTTTTCCTTGATGCGGGCCGAGCGGCCACTACGGTCGCGCAAATAGTACAACTTGGCCCTGCGCACATCACCGCGGCGCTTGACTTCGATGCCGGCAATCAAAGGGCTGTACGTCTGGAAACTGCGCTCGACGCCTTCGCCACTTGATATCTTGCGTACGATGAAACCGCTGTTGAGGCCACGATTGCGTTTTGCAATCACCACACCTTCGTAGGCCTGCAGGCGCTTGCGGCTGCCTTCAACGACTTTGACGCTGACGATGACAGTATCGCCAGGGGCGAAATCGGGAATACTCTTCCCGAGGCGAGCAATTTCTTCTTGCTCCAGGGTTTGGATCAGGTTCATGATTTCCTCAATTGATCATGTCTGCGCCAGCGTCGACATGACGCGAATGCCAGGACACCCACAGGTGCTAAGCGGCCAAACAGAGGATCGGACAACCGCGCATTATATCCAGAAAGCCAGTCGCATCAAAGATTGCCAGGTGCCAGTCGAGCGGCCGTGGCAAGACAGGCCTCGTCCGACTCGCTCAAACGCGCCTGTATCCTGGCCTGGGCGATCAGATCCGGACGCAGTTCTCGGGTCAGCAAAAGGCTTTGATCGCGCCGCCAGCGCTGCACATTGGCATGGTGACCGGACAGCAGCACCTCCGGCACAGGAGCGTCATTCCAGGACTCTGGCCGGGTGTAATGTGGACAGTCAAGCAGTCCATCCAGGCCTGCGTTGAAACTGTCCTGGGCGTGGCTTGCCGCGTCGCCCAGCACACCTGGCTGCAACCGCGCCACGGCGTCCAGCAGGGCCATAGCGGCGATCTCGCCGCCTGACATGACGAAATCGCCCAGGCTGATCTGCTCATCCACATGGGCATCGACAAAGCGCTGGTCGACGCCCTCGTAACGACCGCAGATCAGTATTGCGCCTTGGCTGGCTGACCAACGCTGCACCTGGGCATGGTCCAGCGCCCGCCCAAGCGGAGAGAAAAGCACCACTGGCGGGTTGTCGCTGCGCATTGCACGCACTTGCCGCAGGCTGTCGGCCAGGGGCTGAGCCATCATCACCATCCCTGGCCCTCCGCCAAAGGGCCGGTCGTCGACACGCTGGTAGTTGCCTTGGGCGAAATCGCGCGGATTGGTACAGTTGACTTCCAGCAGCTTCGCCTCAAAGGCGCGCCGTGTCACGCCCAATTGCAGGAAGGGCTCGAACAGTTCCGGAAACAAGGTGAGAACATCAAACCGCATGTCGTGGTCAGTAGTCGGCGTGCCAGTCGACGGTAATGCGCTTTCCTTGCAGATCAACCGCGTCAACGTAGGCGGCGACAAACGGGATCATGCGCTCGGCCATCGTGTCGCCGTGAGAATACTGCATCACCAGAACGGCCTGGGCAGACGCTTGCAACAGTTCGGTCACTGTTCCCAGGGACTCGCCCTGGCGGTTGACGACGGCCAGTCCAATCAGGTCGACCCAATAGTATTCGTCGCTAGTCGTGCTGGGAAAACTTGCACGCCGCACAAACACCCGGGTGCCACGCAACGACTGCGCAAGGTCACGGTCATCAATGCCGTCCGTCTGCGCAATCACAGATCCCGAATGGTCTCTGGCCTCCCTCACGCGCAGCAGTAAGGTGTCATCAAAGACACGAGAGCCCCTGTCAGGCGGCTGCAAATACCACTGCTTGGACGAGAAGAGTGCCTCGGGACTGGAGCTAAAGGGCAGGACCTTGATCCAGCCCTTGACGCCCCAGGCACCCGCAATGCGCCCGACTTCAATGGCGTCGGGCGGAAGTTCGGCAATGTCAAGCTGCAATGCCATGGGAGGCCGGACTGCAAATCGAGTCCGGGCTCACGCTGTGTGGCCAGACTCTCAGGCCGCCTTTTTGGCCGCCTGAACCAGCAAGCGCTCGACTGTCGGCGACGCCTGGGCGCCAACGCCTTTCCAATAGCTCATGCGGTCCTGAGCGATACGGATGCTTTCTTCATTGGCAGTCGCGATCGGGTTGTAAAAACCGATGCGCTCGATAAAGCGGCCATCGCGCCGGGTACGCTTGTCAGCGACAACAATATTGAAAAACGGGCGGGCCTTGGCACCACCACGGGAGAGTCGAATGACGACCATGATCTATCCTTTGGGGGTGGCAGAAATCACTTTCCACCAGTATTTCAGCGCTGAGACACGTAACATGGCCACTTGGCCAGCAACACGCAGAAGACCCTTCGATTATATAACGCCATTGACAGAATTTTGGCTTGTGAGATTCTTGGCCATGCCGATTCAATCCTGACGCGCACGCACAGACAGATGAACACCATCAATGACGACAAGTCCGGCAGCCCGCATGGGCCAGCAAGAACGGGCGATCAGTAGCCGAGTCCCCAATGAAAAACAAGACATTGGCCAGTTTTCTCGCCCTATTCGGTGGCACTGTCGGATTGCACCGCTTCTACCTGCATGGATGGCGCGATGTCGTCGGCTGGTTGCTGCCGTGGCCCAGCCTGATCGGAGCCATGGGCGTCGTGCGGGCGCGCCAATTCGGGCTTGATGATCAACTGAGCTGGCTACTGATACCGCTGCTGGGCTTTTCCATAGCCGCGAGCGCCTTTAC